>DAISKN010000357.1:0-7229 GCA_036820975.1 Acidobacteriota bacterium
TTCCAGCTTTTCGCGCTCTACCCACACATGAACGTGCGCAAGAACATCGGCTTCCCGCTGAAGAGCCAGGGCATGCCGCGCGCCGAGATCAGAGAGCGCGTGGAGGAAGCGGCGCGGATGCTCCGCATCGATCACATCCTCGACCGTCCGGTCTCCGGTCTCGCGCGGGATGGGCCGCGCCATCTGGAGGTGCCGCGACGCCTCTCTCAGATTCCCCTGGGCGAAGTGCGCCGTCCCCAGGTTGTTCAGCGACTCCGCCTCTCCGAGGCGAAACCCGATCTCCCGATATACCGCGAGGGCTTCGCCGTGCCGGCGCAGCGCTTCGTCCGACTCGTGGAGCCGATAGCCCACCGATCCCAGAAAGGAGAGCGCCTCTCCCTCCTCCCGGCGGTCGCCGGACGCGCGCCAGTCGGCGAGGGCGTCTTCGAGGAGGGCGCGCGCCTTCAATAGGGACTCCCGGTCCGATCGGTCCTTGAGTCCGTACGCCTCGGCCACGGTGCGAAAGGCCCGCGCCCGGATACGATCGGACTCGGTCGCTCTCCTGAGCTCGACGACGGAAAGCCGATAGCTTCCTTCCGCACCTGCGTCCTCGCGGGCCTGGACCGCGACTCGATGAAATCCCGCTTCCCCGGCGACGGCCGCGAGTCTCTCGGGACGGAGGGGATGGTTGACGGCCACGCTCAAAAGCGTCTCTCCTCCAGGCGACCGGAGGGAAAGGGACACGGGAAAGGCGCCGTGTTCGAGTTGGAGCGCAACGAATTGGCCGGCTTCGAGAAAAATCGCGTAGTTGCGAGTCTCTCCGGCCGCCAGGCGGTCTTCGACGATCTGCGAGGGAGCGAGCTCCATCGGCGCACCTTGCGCCTGGATGGCTGCGAGGAGCAGCGCGACGAGGACCACTACCTCGGCTCCCCGGAGTAGCGCAGGCGCACCCGATACTCCGCGATCTCCCGGTCTCCGTCTCTGATGCGAATGCGGTACAGACCGTCCGGCGCCACCCCTCGCGACAGCGTCAAGTTCACGCTCGCCCTTTCGCCGCCGAGGGGCGCCTTTCCCTCGAACCGAAGTCCTCCCCCTTCGTCCAGGACCTCCACCCGGAATCCGTCACGGGGCCGCCTCGGGGGAAAGTTCAGGATCAGGGTCACAAGGTCGGCGCCTCCAACGACGTCGACCGCCGCCACGGGCTCGCGCCCGGCGCCCCTCGTGGCGTCTAAGGGATCGAGGTCGACGATGGGAGCGTCGAGCCGCGGCGAGACCGCCGAAACCAGGCGCTCCCGCAAGGATGCCGCCTCGTCGCTCGTCCGGCGCGCCTCGGCGATCGCTCGATCTTTTTCCGCGCCCTGCTGCTCGAGGAGTGCTTCGAGGCGATCCGTCTCGGTCCGGGACCGATGAAGAGCGACGCCGAGACCCGCGGCGAAGAGAACCGTCGCCGCGAGCGCAAGGGCCCAGGGAGCGAGAGAAGAGCGTTTCCTGCGCTCCCCTTCGAACACTTCCCCGAGCGATCGCAGCGCCCGGAACTCCTCGGGGCAGTCCTGGCACAGGGCGATGTGGCTTCCCGCCTCCGCTCGCGCCCTCGAGTCGAGCTCTCCCGACAGGAGCGCCGCGACAGTCTCCTCGTCGAGACATCCCGCGCGGGAGCCGGCGCTCGAGAGGGAGCGCTTCCGCCAAAGGTCCTTCAGCTCGTCCGTGGTCATGTCCGGTCGTCGATCCCCTCCGCGACGAGCTCCCGCCTCAGGTCCTTGAGGCCCCGGTGGACGAGGTTTCTCGCCTTGGGCTCGCTCCACCCGAGGATCGCGCCGATCTCCTCCGTCGTCATCCCCCGGAGGTGGAGCGAGACGGCGAGCCTTCGGTTCTCGGGAAGCCTCGAGAGAGCGCTGTCCAGCTTTCTCAACGTCTCCTGGCCGCGCGCCAGGTCCTCGGGGTCGGGGAGGGAGGCGGTATTCGGCAGGCCGTCGAACCCCTCCTCCGCGAGAAACGTCTCCCGGCGGGCCTTCGCCCTTCGAATCGCCCGGAGCGCCGCCGTCACCGCCACCTTATAGATGTAAGAGGTCGGATGGGCGATTTCCCTCTCATTCTGGAGCGCCCGCCAGAGCTCGATCCGGGCGTCCTGCTCCACGTCTTCGAAGGAGATGCCGCCCGCCCCGGCCATCATCCGGGCGATGGTCCGCCTCAGGAACGCCCCGTATCGAGAGAGAAGCTCCTGGAAGCGCGCGTCTCTTTGCTCGGGCGACGTCGAGGCGCCGCCCTCGATTTCCTTCCACGAGTTGAGAGGAATGACCCGCTTCACGACTCTATTGGGGTTGGGGGAGGGAAGTATAGACCTTCCCTGGAGCTGGGGGGAAGCGGCGCCCGTTACTGAATTCAGATGGGGAGGTCTCGAATGGAAGGAAAGAGGAGCTGGTTCTGGAAGCGAATCCGGCTGTGGGCAGCGCTCGGCCTGGTGACGGTGTCGACGACGGGGTGTTTTCTCCGCCTGCTCCTGGGGTACGAGGTCGCCGAAAGCCTCGGCGAGGAGATCGAACTCATTATCAGCGCGGTCTTCGCGAACGCTACCACTGCGACATGTTCCGTTTCTCCATTCGGCGGATTCGTGGAGTGCACGTATACCTTCGAATCTTCCGAGTTTCCCGGGATTGCCGACGAGACGAGCACCGCCCAGCTCATCAGCGAGTTCGGGCTGTTCGGCGCCCTCATCGATCCGGTCGTGCTCGAGCTTCCCGCGGGCGTCACGGGTATTACCGGCACCTACACCGATGGTGGCGCGAACTTCGGCGACCTCCTCGTCTACCCGAGCCTCTCCTACGTCCCCGTGGACGACAACCGTACCCTGACCCCCGGCCCGGGAAAGCAGCTCGTGGTGGTCGACTTCCCCGAGGGTATCCCCGTCGACGGCGTGGACTACCAGATGTCCTTGAGCTTCCAGCAGCTCGTTCCCGCGGGCACGGGACCGACGCCCATCCGCGCGCTTCTCACGGGCAAGTTCCGGGCGGGGCCGAAGACCTACTATCCGCCGATGCTTCCCTGCACGAGCGACATCGCGTCGCTTCCGGTCATCACCCTTCCGCGGGCCGCGACGTTCCAGCCGCTCACGCTTCCCGGGGGGTTCCAGGGCTGCGACGATGAGCGGTACACGTTTTTTCGGGCCGCGGGGGCCTGCGACCTCGACAACGATTTCGACGTGGACCGCCGCGACGTCGATCTCGTGATGGCGATGCGAAACCGGAGCGCGGATCCGGGAGATCCGCGCGACCTGACGGGAGACGGCCGGATCGACGTCATCGACGCCCGGCGGTGCACTCTCCAGTGCAGCCGCCCGCGCTGCTCCTGAGGAGGACCGGCCTTCTCGAGGGCTACTTCGTCGAAGGCACGCGCCGGTAGAGCCGCCACAGAGGCAGGGCTAGCATCGCGCCGAAGGCCAGTCCGAGAAGGACGGCGGAGATCGGCCGAGTCAGAAAGACGGAGGGATCGCCCTGCGAGATCGCGAGCGCCCGCCGGAACTGCTGCTCCGCCATCGGGCCCAGGATCATGCCGAGGATCGCGGGGGCCACGGGGACATCCACCCGCCGCATGACGAAGCCGATGAGCCCGATGACGTACATGAGGCCGACGTCGAAAACGGAGTGGTTCAGACTGTAGGTCCCGAGCGTCGCGAAGACGAGAATTCCTCCGTACAGGCTCGGCGCCGGGATTCGGAGGAGCTGCGCCCATAGCGGTGCGAGCGGAAGATTCAGAAGCAGGAGCATGGCGTTTCCGAGATAGAGGCTCGCGATCAGTCCCCAGACGAGCGCCGGGTTGGTCGTGAAGATCAAAGGTCCCGGCTGAAGGTCGAACTGCTGGAAAGCCGCGAGCAGCATGGCGGCGGTCGACGACGTCGGAAGTCCGAGCGTCAGGAGAGGAACGAGCACCCCCGCGACCGCCGCGTTGTTCGCGGCCTCCGGGCCGGCGACGCCTTCGATGGCGCCTCGACCGAACTCCTCCGGTCGGGAAGAGAGCCGCCGCTCGAGGGCGTAGGAGAGAAACGTCGGGATCTCCGCGCCGCCCGCAGGAAGCCCTCCGATGGGAAACCCCAGGAGGGTTCCCCGGAGCCAGGGCTTCCAGGAACGAGCCAGGTCCTCGCGCGACATCCACGTGAAACCCCGGACGATCGTTACCGCTTCTCGAGCACTCCCCTTCCATGCCTGGAAGAGAGTCTCTCCGACGGCGAAGAGCCCCACGGCCACGACCACGACGTCGATCCCGTCGAGAAGCCCCGGCAATCCCAGCGTATAGCGCGCCTGTCCCGTCTGCAGATCGATGCCCACGAGGCCCAGCGCCAAACCGAAGAACAGGCTCAGAAGCCCGCGCGCCAGGGTGCCTCCAAGCACGGACGAGATCGTGGTGAAGCCGAGGACGATGAGCGCGAAGTACTCCGCCGGCCCGAAGGTCAGGGCCAGGTTCGCGAGGGCGGGCGCGGTGAAGGTCAGGGCGACGGTACCGAGAGTGCCGGCGACGAAGGAGCCGAGGGCCGCGGTCGCGAGGGCCGCCGACGCGCGCCCGGAACGAGCCATCCGGTTTCCTTCGAGCGCGGTCATGATGCTGCCGCTCTCGCCCGGCGTGTTCATCAGGATCGACGTCGTCGACCCGCCGTACATCGCCCCGTAGTAGATGCCGGCGAAAAGAATGAAGGCGGATACCGGCTCGAGGCCGTAGGTGACGGGCAGGAGAAGGGCCACGGTGAGAGCGGGGCCGATGCCCGGAAGGATTCCGACGGCCGTTCCCAGGAGGGCTCCCACGAAGACCCAGAGAAGGTTCGCGGGCTCGAGCGCAACGGCGAAGCCCTCTGCGAGAAGCCGGAGGGCGTCCATTCAGAGGAGACCGCCGAGAAGACCACCCGGCAGGACCAGCCCGAGGCCTCGGGTGAACGCGAGATACGCGGCGACGGAAAGAGCGAGACCCACCACCGCGTCGCGCAAGGGCCGCGGGCTCGCGAAAGCGCGGGCGACGAGCCAGAAAAGGAGAGCGGCGGTGAGGACGAACCCCGCTCGCTCCAGGAGCAGAACACTCGACGCGAGAGCGAGGCCCAGCGTGAAGGCGACGGATCCGCTCGTTCGGGAAACACGATCTTCCCTCGAAGGCTGTCCGCCCCCCAACGCCTCTTTCAGGAGCAACGCCCCCGAGAAGAGCGCCCCCGCGGCGACCAGGTACGGAAAGAAGCGCGGGCCGATCCGGTCGTATCCGGCCCCGAGGCCGATCGAAAAGCTTCCGGCGAGAACGAAGAGACCGAGCGCGAGGCCGCAAACGGCGACTCCGATCTCGACGCGGTCCCGGCCCGGCCTCTCCAGGCTGGAAGAATCGGAGTCCCCTGAGTTCAACGTTTCGCTCAGTCCATCAGGCCCACGGATCGGAGCACGGCGACGACGCGCGCGTCCTCCTGTTTCAGGAACTCTTCGTATTCCGCGCCCGTCAGGAACATGTCGACCCAGCTGTTCCGCGCGAGAGCGTCTTTCCACGGCTCGGAGGCACGCATCCGATCCAGAAGCCCTTCGAGCCTCGCCCGCTCCTCCCCGGAGATTCCCGGGGGCGCCGCGACTCCACGCCAGTTGGCGAGCGACACTTCCACTCCCTGCTCCCGGAACGTGGGAACGTCCACTCCGGGGACGCGCTCATCGCTCGAGATCGCGAGGGCACGGAGCCGTCCCGCTTCGATGAACGGGACGAGCTCCGCGTAGCCGTTGATACCGGCCGCCACGTGGCCTCCCAGGATCGACGCGAGCGACTCGCCTCCTCCGGAGTGCGGCAGGTAGTTGATCCGCGTCGGTTCGATCCCGACCGCCTTCGCGGCCAGTCCCGCGAGCATGTGATCGGTCCCCCCCGCCGAGCCCCCGCCGATCGCGAGCGCGCCCGGATCCCTCTTCCAGGCGGCCACGAAATCCGCGAGCGTCTGGTGCGGGGAATCCGCGGGAACCACCAGCACCTCGTACTCTCCGATCAGTCTCGCGATGGGAGTCACCTCGTCCAGCGTCACCGGCGACTCATTGGTCAAGACCGCGCCCATCATGATGAGACCCATCAACATCAAGAGGTTGGGATCGCCTTCGTGCGAGCTCACCACCTGGGCGAGGCCGACGACGCCCCCGGCTCCCGGAACGTTGACCACCTGCGCCGCGGGCGCCAGGCCGGTTTCGCGAAAGACCTGCTGCATCACCCGCGCGGTCTGGTCCCACCCGCCCCCGGGCGCCGCCGGCGCCAGGAGCGTCAGCGTGCTCGATGGCCCCGACGAGCCCCCGCACCCTGAGAAGCCGAGAGCGAGCGCGCAGAGGACCCGGGCTTTCACGACTCTCGCTCCTCCTTCGCGAATCGGAGGAGTGCTCCGAATCGATAGATGCCGTGCACGAACTTGCCGTAGGGCATCGCGAGAAAGAGACCCAGGACCATGCCGAGATGAACGGCGAGAACCACTCCCATCGCCGCGGTCTCGCGCAGCGACAAGAGCAGCAGGCCGGTGAGGCTCGTGAGAAAGAGGAGCGCGAGGAGAGCGACGTCCATCCGGCTTTGCACCGGATCGGCGGGCGCGGGATCCCGAACGGACTTGAGAACGAGAAGACCCAGGGGTCCGACGAGGAGCCCGATGCCGCCGAGGGTGCCGAGGATCACCGGCAGGCTCACGAGCTCGTGGGGCGCCTTCCATCCCAGGAAGTTGTGATAGATCGCGGCCGTCGTCGTGGACGCGAACGCGAGCGAGAATCCGTAGAACGTCAGGTGGTGGAACCAGCGCCTCGCCATCGAGGCGCGCTCGCCCGGGTAGGCGCACCCGTCGCCTCCACCCCCGAGGTAGCGCAGCCGCAGGCTGTCCCGGAGCGCTCGACCGATCGCGCGAGGGTCGAGCCAGGAGCCCGCGCCTTCCGCCGTCTCGCGCCAGAAGCGCCTGAAACCCGCCGCCAGAGCGACGAGCACGAACCCGCCGACCGCGCTGAACCCGAGAATCATTGCCTCGTGAGGGATGACTCGATAGAAAGAGCCCTCCTCGACGGAATGAGCCGAGAACACGGTCGAAGGGTCCTGGAGGAGGACCGCTCCCAGGAGAATCAGAACGGGGCTCAGAAAGAGGCTCAGGACCAGCGAGGGTCCGGTCCTTCCGAGGAGGCCGAAGAACGACTTCGGCCAGGCGAACTCGCGGTAGGTTTCCCGCCTCAGCTCGGCGAGCACCCGGGGCACGTTGAGATCGAACTCGTGAGGAGGGGCGTACTGGCAGG
>DAISKN010000358.1:0-7226 GCA_036820975.1 Acidobacteriota bacterium
CGTGCTGTGTGGCGCGCTGACGCTGGCCGAGCTTGGCGCGATGTTCCCGGAATCGGGCGGACTCTACGTCTACGTGCGGGAAGCCTACGGCCCCTTCTGGGCCTTCCTGTACGGCTGGACGATCATGCTGGTCGCCATTCCGGCGTCGATTGCCGCGCTGACCAGCGTCTTCCTGCTGTATCTGCAGCTCTTCCTCCCGCTGACGCGGCCGGCTGAAAAGGCGGCCGGGATCGGTGTGCTGGAAGAGGAGCCTCTTCCCGTCGGGAGACCAACCCCCGGTCTCGTGCGCGAGGACGAAGCCTCCCGCGTTGGTTGACTGGGTGTTCGTTCCCCGCCCTTCGGTGAGCGTCGAGAAGCTCGGCTTCGCCGGGTCGGAAACGTCCGCGACCGCGAGGTGCCTCTGCCCCGGATGAGAGCGGTTGGTGTCGAAGGCGAGCCGCGAGCTATCCGGGGACCACGAGTATCGCCGGACGTCCTCGCCGTCCGCGGTGATCTTGTGCACGACTCCCCCGGAGCTCGAGACCACGTGGAGGCTGTCCCACCCGCTCGCGTCGCTCAGGAAGACGACCCACCTTCCATCGGGGGACGGCCGCGGCTCGGCTCCCAGAAACGAGAGGCTCCACCACTTCGGGTCGTGGTCGCGGTGCAGGGTCTGAACGGTACCCGTCATCACGTCGGCGGCGAGGATCTCCCGCGATCGGTAGTCGGAGGAGAATCGCTCGAGCACCAGCCGGGTGTCGTCGATCCATCGAGGCGACTCCTCCGACTGAGCGCTCGAGGCCACGGGAACCACCCCTCCGCCCGAGACCGAGACCACACCGACCTCGCCGGGCTCCTGTTCCACGCGTCGGAACGCGATCTTCTCGCCCACGAAAGGCTGGACGTCCTCTCGAGGTGTCGCCTGCGCGAAGCCGAACGCGAGCCGCTTCCCATCGGGAGACCAGGCGAGCCCCGACTCGGAGACCAGGGTGACGGTGAGCCGCTTCTCCCGTCCGCCATCGAGACCCTTCACCCAGACGTCCCCGAGCCGGAGGAACGCCACCTGGGTGCCATCGGGCGACGGACGCACTTCCGTCTCCGGCCCCACCGTTCCGAAAACCGCTTTCGGGACGTTCCCCCGCTCGGCCATCACCGACCAGAGCTCGCCTTCCCGCTCGAAGTAGATCGCCTTTCCGTCGCGGCTCCAGAACGGATCGGACATGAGTCCGGTCGTGTAATCGGTGAGCGGCTCGGGCCAGCCCGACGTCCGGTCGACGACGTAGAGGTTCTGCGCTCCCGCGCGATCCCAGAGGAACGCGACGCGGTCTCCCTCGGGAGACCAGATGGCACCCGACGGGTGGCGGATTGCCAGCAGCGTCTCGATGTCGAGCTTTCCTTCGGACGAAGCCAGGGTCGCGAGCGAGGCGAGAAGAGCGAGGGTTTTCACGAGGCGCTATCTTAACGCAAGCTCTATTTCTTGACAGCGGCCTCCACTGGAGCTAGCCTCCCTTAGATTATCTAAGGGAGACTGGCACATGCCGCTGCAGGGCTCGGAGCTTCTACATGGAACGCTGGAGCTCCTCGTGCTCCGTCTCCTCGAGGCGGAGCCGTTGAACGGCTACGCCATCGGCCGCCGCATCGAGGAGCTGACCGACGACGCGTTGAAGGTGGACGAAGGCTCTCTCTACCCCGCCCTCTACCGCATGGAGCGCCGGGGCTGGCTTCAGTCGTCCTGGGGAACCACCGAGAACAACCGGCACGCCAAGTTTTATCGCATCACCCGGAGCGGCCGGGAGAGGCTGCACTCCCAGCGCGCGGAGTGGGCGGGGTTCCAGACGGCGGTCCAGAAGATCCTGGAGTCTCCGTGAGAACGCTCCGTTTGTGGCTGCGCGCCCTCTTCGACTCCTCGGTGGTCGAGAGCGAGATCGACGACGAGATACAGCTCCATCTCGATCTCCGGGCCCGCGACTACCGGAAGCGCGGTTACTCGGAGAAGGAAGCCCGCGACCTCGCCCGGAGACGGTTCGGAGACGAGGACATGGTGAAGCGGCAGTGCCGCCGTCTTCTCATGGTCGAGAGAACGAGAGGAGGAACCCCGCTCATGAGCACCGTAATCCGCGAGCTCCGACACGGCCTGCGATCCCTGGCGAAGACTCCGGGCACTACCGCGATCATCCTCCTCACCCTCGCCCTGGGGATCGGCGCCAACACCGCGATCTTCAGCGTGGTCGAAGGCGTGCTCCTGAGGCCGCTTCCCTATCCCGAACCCGACCGGCTGGTGACGCTCTGGGAGAACGACCGGCTCCGCGGCACCACGCAGGAGGGGTTCTCGTTGCCTGACTACGTCGATGTCCGCGACCAGAACCACGTCTTCGAGTCCATGGCGGCGTTCGCTTTCGTCACCACGACCTGGACGTCGGAGGACGAGCAGCCGAGGCGGCTGTCCGCGGCGCGCGTCTCGGCTTCGTTCACCGACGTGCTCGGCGTTTCTCCATCCCTCGGCCGGAGCTTCCGCGCGGAAGAAGACCGCGAAGGAGGACCCCCGGTCGTGATCCTGGGTCCCGACTTCTTCCGAACCCGCTTCGGCGCGACCGCCGAAGCTCTGGGAACGCGCCTCGTTCTCGACGGCCTTTCCCGCGAGATCGTGGGGGTGATGCCCGAGGGGTTCGAGTTCCCGTCGCCCGACGCCGCGCTCTACCTGCCTCTCGAGGCGGGAAGCGACGCCGCCCGAGGGAACCACGGCATCTCCGTCGTCGCTCGCGTGAAGGAGGGGGTGCGCCTCGAGGAGGTGAACGCTCAGCTTTCGGCTCTCGCGAGCGGCCTCGAGGCCGCTTACCCCGATGACAACGCGGGGCGCGGCATGTGGGGAGAGACTCTCTACCAGTCGACGGTGGGAGATTCCCGGCGCGGTCTCCTGCTTCTCCTCGCGGCGGTCGGATTCGTGCTCCTCGTCGCCTGTGTCAACGTGGCCGGGATCCTCTCCTCGCGGGCCCTCGCCCGCGCGAGAGAGCTCGCGATCCAGTCGGCTCTCGGAGCGAGCCGCTGGGCCCTGATCCGCCAGCAGCTGATCGAGAGCCTGACCCTCTCGTTCGCGGGAGGAGTCCTCGCGCTCGCGGTCTCCGCTGCCGCCCGCCGAGCTCTCCTTGCGCTCGCCCCGTCCGATCTTCCCCGCGCTTCGAACGTCGAGACCAACGGCACCGTCCTCGTGTTCACCCTCGCGCTCTCCCTCATCGCCGCACTCGTCTTCGGAGTCCTCCCAGCGCTCGCCGGATCTCGAGTGAACCTTCGCGGCTCTCTGGGATCGGCAATCGGAGCACCGGGCGGACGTTTGCGACGGGCGCTCCTGGTGGGAGAGATCGCGCTCGCGGTGGTGCTGGTCTTCGGCGCCGGTCTTCTGATTCGAAGCTTCGTCCGGCTCGTTCACGAGGATCCGGGGTTCACCGCGACGAACGTCGTCGCCGTAGGCCTCAGCCTTCCCGCCTCCCGCTATCCCCAGAGGTTTCCGGAGTGGCCCCGGTGGAACCAGGTCCGCGCCTTCCAGACGGAGCTCTTGCGGCAGCTCTCGGATTCCCCCGGAGCCGACTCCGCCGCCATCGCCATCAACACCCCGCTCGATGCCGGCTGGACGAGCCGTTTCACCATCGAGGGCCGCCCCGAGGTGGCTCCCGGTCAGGAAGACGAAGTCCGGGTTCGCGCGGTGAGCCCCGGGTACTTCCGGACCGTGGGTCTTCCGATACTGCGGGGCCGCGATCTCACGGACGACGACGAGCGGCCGGATGCCCCGGCGGTCATCGTGGTGAACGAGGCCTTCGTGAGGCGGTACTTCCAGGACCAGGAGCCGCTCGGCGCCAGGGTGACGCAGTGGGAGCTCACTCGAGAGATCGTCGGCGTCGTAAAGAACGAGAAGTTTCGAGGCCTCGCGGAAGAGGTTCCTCCGGCTATCTACCCCACTTTCTCTCAGGCTCCCTTCGCCGAGTTCTTCCTTCTGGTTCGATCGAAGGAGACCCCAGAGCGCGTCCTCGACCGGATTCGCGACACTGTGGGACGGATCGACCCGGAGCTCGCCCTCGGCGACGTCGCGACCCTCGACGAGCGAATCTCCGCGAGCGTCGCCGAGCCCCGGTTCACGATGACGGTGTTCGCGTTCTTCGCCGCTCTCGCCCTCGGCCTCGCCGCCGTCGGGATCTACGGGCTCATGTCCCAGGCGGTGGGACTAAGGACCCGGGAGCTCGGTGTGCGCATGTCTCTCGGCGCGCGGCCGAAAGACGTTCTCGCGCTCGTCCTCGGCGAAGGCGCGCGGCTCTCGGCTCTCGGGATCGCGATCGGGGTGATCCTCGCCGCAGGCGTCGCCCGGACGTTCGAGAGCTTCCTCTTCGGTGTCGAGAAGCTCGACCCTCTGACCCTCGCCACCGTGGTGGCCGTCGCCGCCGTCACCGGACTCCTCGCCACCTACCTCCCGGCGCGACGCGCGAGCCGCATCGACCCGATCCGAACGCTGAGACAGGAATAAATTCGAACGCCGAGACGCAATGGGGCAAGGACGCAAAGAGAAGACATCCAGGACAGGGGGGATTGGGAGATTGGGGAGACGTGGAGATCCGTCGGACAAGTATCCGAACACTCCCGTCCCTTTGTGTTTCTTCTTAACGCCTTTGGCCCCTTGACGCCTCTGCGTTCTTCCCGGAAGGAGCTACGCGCCCGAGAGCATCTTCAGCCGCGCCTTCACGCCCTCCTGCTGCGGGTTGAGCTGGAGCGAGAGCTCGAAGTTCTCTTTCGCCTTCGCCGGGTTCGAGAGGCGCTGGTAACAGTCTCCGAGGGCGTTCAGAAGAGAAGTGTCCGGCGGACGCAGGCTCTTCGCCTGCTCCAGGAACGGAGCCGCCTCGTTGAAGCTCTCCTTGATGTAGTAGGAGAACCCGAGACCTTCGACCACCTCGATTTGATTCGCGTAGTCTTGCTGGAGTGGGAGAAGGAGCGAGAGAGCCTCGTCGGCCTCGCGCTTGAACAGAAGCGCGCTCGCGAGCTTCCACTTCGCCATCGCGAGCTGCGGGTTGTCGGCGGCGACGGCGCGCCGGAGCTTCGCTTCGGCCTCGTCGATTCTCCCCTGCACCATGAGCTGCTCGCCGAGGGTCATGTCGAGAAGGCCGGGGAGCTCGACGCCGAAGCTGTGGCGGTACACGAATGCCGCGCGCGCGATCGAGGTTCGGGGAGAGACCCGCACGGATCGGTTCCGCGTGTCGACCACCGAACCAGCACCATCGAGAAGCTCGACGCGGATCCCGTAGTCGCCGGGCTCTACTCCGAGAAGGGGAAGCCCGCCGGTGACCACTCCGGTCGCCGGAACCAGTACGTTCTTTTCCTCGGAGTGCAGAACCGAGTCTCCCGCGATGAGGGTGAAACGCACCTTGTCGGCCGGGGTTGCGTTCATGACCTGGCTCACTACGTGGATCGTCGAGCCTACGGTGAAGGCGTCCTCGACCACGGGATCGATCTCGATCGACCCCAGCTGGAACGTCTTGTACGTTTCCTCGGAAGCGTCGAGCACATCGTCGAGCTTCGAGGCGAGGACCAGATCGCCGAGTGCCGGAGTCGAGGCGATCGCCGGAGCGGAGACCGACGCCTCGGCGACGGTATACTGCTTGCTCGCCCGGTTCCTCAAGATCACGTTTACCTGATAGTCGCCGGGGAGCACGGGAAAGCTGTCGCGGTAGGCGAAAGGGTAGGCCTTCGCCTGATCGAACTGACTCACCGTGAGCTGCAGGAACGGCTGGTTCTCGGTGACGGCGAGGAGCTGCCCGTCGCGGTTCCGGAGCTCGAGACTCGCCTGGAGGGTGGTGTAGTACGCGGTCCGGTCCTCGTTCATCTCCAGCGTGAGGTGCTCGGGGGCGATCTCGATGCTGTAGTGGATGAAAGGAGTGGCATCGGGTCCGAGGAGCACCGCGAACGTGGACCGGCTTCCAATGTAATTGAACGAGTAGTCCGCCGAGACGCGGTTTCCGAATTTGAGGTACCCGTCGAGGTAATCGGTGTTCACCTTCTTGACCGGGTATTCCTCGATCTCCGCGAGGTTCCGATCGACGCTCATCGAGGGCCGGACCTGCTCGAGGAGCGGGTCCCGGGTGTTCCGCGCGAGGAACATGTCGGCCGTGGGCTCGGTCAGATCGATGGTAACCGAGGCCTTCGCCAGGTCGACCGAGATCGTCTCCAGCAGGTCGAGCGCCTGGTTCTGGTTCGTGCGGAGGCCGAACCCGTCGTGCAGGAGCGCGTGAGGACCGTCGCCGAAAGGATGGTACAGCTTGTACTCCCCGATGTCGTTGTCCTTGAAGAACAGGAGGTTGAATCTCGGGGGAAGTCCGGACTTGGTGTCGCCGCGGTAGATCCAGAGCTCGATGGTGACCACCTCGTTCGATCCGTCGTATCGCTGGATATCGGCGGGCTCCCCCAGAATGATGTAGTAGCGGCCCCGGTCGGTCTTCCAGCCGGGACGGGTCGAGTCGCGCCCCAGCATGCGGATCGCGTACTCCAGCCGGCGGTAGTGCTCGGTCATGAACTCGTTCTCGAGCGTGGCCGAGTTCGGATCGCGCCGGTCCCAGAACGCCTTCTTGAAAAGGTCCCGCTCCTCCTGCGTCTTCAGATCGAGAAAGATGTCCCGCTCGCGGTCACTAATAATGTAGATGACCTCTTCTTCGATCCACATGCGGTCCGGCTCGGGCAGAGCCTTGACGCGATCGTCGGCCGTGGAAACGAGAGAGGAAGCCAAAAGCATGACGGGAAAGAATTTGGAGTGCTTCATCAGGGTGACACCCGGGTTCCTCAACGGTTAGGTTACGCCGCGGCGGCCGGGGGAAGCAAGGGACCTGCGCGTTCCTATTGTCTCCGTGCATTATCCTGCTTGCTTTGGCCAGAGCTTAAGTTGTAATTTAATGTAACTTCAGGCGGTAAGGAACTGAATGCATTCCGGGGTCCTCGACTTAATCCGAGGCTCCACGTGCCGCCGAGAGCCAACCCGGACTTTCCTTTCTCTTCCGGTCGCAGTCTCCTTACCGATGGCGCCCGGTAGACGCTGGTTTCCAAGGAGGATCTCATGAGCCTGTCACGCCGCGCGTTCCTGCGCACCGTCAGCCCCGGGGCCGGCGTTATGTCACCGGCGCTCATCGCCGCCCGCGGACGGGAGGCGCTCGAAGGCGAGCTCGGCTCCCTTCCGTCACCGTTCATTCCGCCGCCCGACGCCGACGAGATTCGCATCAGCA
>DAISKN010000359.1:0-5697 GCA_036820975.1 Acidobacteriota bacterium
CATGGGCGGGCTCTGGGTCGACTACAACTTGATGTCCACGATCGACGGGCTCTTCGTCATCGGAGAAGCGAACTTCTCCGACCACGGCGCGAACCGTCTCGGGGCGAGCGCGCTCATGCAAGGGCTCGCCGACGGCTACTTCGTTCTTCCGTACACGCTCCCGAGCTATCTCGCGGGGCACCTCGGAGAGAAGACCTCGACCGACTCCGACGCGTTTCGCGGCACCGAAGCGGAAGTCCGGACTCGAATCCAGGGCTTTCTCGACTCCCGGGGAAGCCGCACCGTCGACTCGTTCCACCGGGAGCTGGGGAGAATCGTCTGGGACGACTGCGGGATGTCGCGGAGCAAGGAGGGGCTTTCGAAGGCGCTCGCGAGGATTCCCGAGCTGCGCGAAGAGTTCAAAAAGAACCTCAAGCTCGCGGGAAACGGCGAGGGGGTCCACGTATCGCTCGAGAAAGCGGGCCGCCTGGCGGACTTCTTCGAGCTCGCGGAGCTCATGTGCATCGACGCCCTCGAGCGCAGCGAGTCCTGCGGCGGCCACTTCCGCGTCGATCACCAGACGGAGGAGGGCGAGGCGAAGCGCGACGACGAGCGCTACACCCACGTTTCCGCCTGGGAGTATACGGGCGATCTCTCGGAGCCCCGGCTCCACATCGAGCCCCTCGAGTTCGAGGAGGTTCAGCTGACGCAGAGGAGCTACAAGTAGTGCGCGTCCATCTCAAGATCTGGCGACAGGAGAAGCGCGACACCCCCGGGCGCTTCGAGAGCTACGAAGTCGAGGACATCAGCCCCGACTTCTCGTTTCTCGAGATGCTCGACATCCTGAACGAGAGGCTCGAGGAGAAGGGCGAGCGCCCCGTCGCCTTCGACCACGACTGCCGCGAAGGCATCTGCGGAACCTGCGGCATGGTGGTAAACGGCGAGGCCCACGGCCCCTGGGACCGGTCGACGACCTGCCAGCTCCACATGCGCGCTTTCAAGGACGGCGACGAGATTCTCATCGAGCCCTTTCGAGCGCGCGCCTTTCCCGTGCTCCAGGACCTGATGGTCGACCGGTCGGCCTTCGACCGCATCATCCAGGCCGGAGGCTACGTCTCCGTGGGAACCGGAAGCGCCCCCGAGGCGAACATCCTCCCCGTTCCGAAGCCGGCGGCGGAGCTCGCCTTCGACGCCGCGAGCTGCATCGGCTGCGGAGCCTGCGTCGCTCAGTGCCCGAACGGCGCGGCCCAACTCTTCACCAGCGCCAAGGTGGGACACCTCAACATCCTTCCCCAGGGCGCCCCCGAGAAAGACCGGCGCGCGGTGGCGATGGTCGAGCAGATGGAGGCGGAGATCTTCGGAAGCTGCTCGAACTTCCGCGAGTGCGAGGCCGTCTGCCCCAAGGGCATCAGCATCGACTGGATCGCGAGGATGAACCGCGATTACCTGAGGGCGAAGCTGAAGGGGATCCGCCGCCGATAGGCTGCGGGATCAGTACCAGTTCTCCACTTTCAATCCGTCGATACGACCGAACTCGTCGACGTTCCGAGTTACGAGAGTAGCCCCATGCGCCATTGCGGTTCCCGCAATGAGCGTGTCCAGCGGACCGATGGCGGCTCCCTTTTTCTCGAGCTCCGCGCGGATTCGGGCGGACGCCCGGGCTTCCAACCGCGTGAAGGGCAGTATCCGGGCCCATCGCAGGAGCTCGTCGAGCTGCTGGCGCCGCTTCTGCGGTGAGGTCGACTTCGCGATTCCGACCTCGAGCTCGTACACGGAAACCGCCGGCACGGCCACTTCCGGCGGTGGTGTCGCGAGCAGGTGCTCCGACACGCTTCCGATGCCCTTGAAGAAGTAAATCAAGCTGTTCGTGTCGAGCGCGTACATCAGAACGGCTCCCGCGGGATATCGTCGGGCAACTTCTCTCGAAGCTCTTCAGCTGTTGGAGTCTCTGGCCAGGACCCTGCCATTTCCCGAACGCTGTCCGGCCACACCTCCGCCGTCCTCTCCCGAATCAGATTCGAGACCCAGCGGCTTACGGAGACTCCGGCGGCTCTGGCGGCCCTCTTCACCCTTGACTCTGTATCTCTATCCAAATACAGGGTTAACTGAGCCATAGCGTATCCTTATATGTGGCAGTATACCACATCCGACGGCTGAATCCGAAAGCCGCGGTCCGCGGCCTGTTACGACGATCCCAGATGCAACGTAAGGTCTCACTTGGCCGACCTCAGACCCTTACGATTGGCAGAGGCAGGTCAAGAGACGCGGGGACGGGCCTGGCAAACGCAGCGTGCGAGCTTCAGCGCCCTGCTCTACGTCGCCCCTCACTCATCTACCAACTCCTCGCCTTTGCGACCCCGCCCATCGCGTCGTATCCTTCGCTTCGACGCCGTGCGAATCGAGCCCATGACCGCCGAGGATTGGCCTCGAGTGCGCGCAATCTACGAGCAAGGAATCGCGACGCGACAGGCCACCTTCGAAGCCGAACCACCTTCGTGGGAGCAATGGGATTCGGCTCACCTTCCGAACGGTCGACTCGTGGCGCGTGACGGCGATCTCATCGTCGGTTGGGGGGCGTTGAGCCCCGTGTCCCGCAGGCAATGCTACGGCGGCGTCGCTGAAGCCAGTGTGTACGTGGACGAATCGGCGCGCGGTCGAGGGATCGGGCGGGCTCTGCTGGAGCACTTGATCGCCGCTTCGGAGGCGCAAGGGATCTGGACACTTCAAGGGGCTACCTTCCCCGAGAACACTGCGAGTCTTCGCCTTCAGGAGCGATGCGGCTTTCGGGTCGTGGGACGACGCGAGCGGATTGCCCGGATGGACGGCCTTTGGCGGGACACGATCTTGACCGAACGGCGCAGCAGCAAGGTCGGCATCGACTGAAGGCACCCGACATGAGCGAGGTACCCGTCTATCTTCGCACCCATGAGAGCGGCGAGCTGCGGAACCAGGTCGAGCGCGGGCTCGAGATGCTCCGCTCCTGCCGGGTCTGCCCCCGGGACTGCGACGTCAATCGTCTGGAGGACGAGAGGGCGGTCTGTCTCACCGGCCGTCGTGCAGTTGTAGCGAGCTACTTTCCCCACTTCGGAGAGGAAGACTGCCTCCGAGGCCATCGCGGCTCGGGCACCATCTTCTTCGCGAACTGCAACCTGAAGTGCGTCTTCTGCCAGAACTACGACATCAGTCAGAACGCTGCCGGAAGAGAAGTCACGGCCGAGGAGCTCGCCTCGATGATGCTGGAGCTTCAGGGGCTCGGCTGCCACAACGTCAACTTCGTGACCCCGGAGCACGTGGTGCCGCAGATCGTCGAGGCGCTGCCTTTCGCGATCGAAGCCGGATTTCGGCTCCCCCTCGTCTACAACACCAGCGGATACGACTCCCTCGAGAGCCTGAAGCTTCTCGACGGCATCGTCGACATCTACATGCCCGACTTCAAGTACTGGAGCGCCGCGGCATCGAAGCGCTACTCGAAGGCGGAGAACTACGCGCGGGCGGTGAAAGAGGGCCTCGTCGAGATGCAGCGCCAGGTCGGCGATCTGGTCCTCGGCGAGAACGGGCTCGCGAGACGCGGCCTCCTCGTGCGGCATCTCGTCATGCCCGGCGGAGCCGCGGAGACCCGGGAGGTCATGCGCTTCCTCGCTCGGGAGATCTCTCCGAACGTCTACGTGAACCTTATGGACCAGTACTATCCCGCGTTCAAGACCGAGCGCTATCCCGAGATCCACCGCCGGATCACGGAAGAGGAATATCTGGCCGCCTACGAGGCCGCTGTCGAGGAAGGAATCACGCGTCTCGACGCCCGGGCGCCGCGGAAACATGCCCGAAACACCTGATCGCATGCCCGCGCTCTTCGTCGGGCACGGCTCGCCGATGAACGCCATCGAGGACAACCGCTGGAGCCGCGCTCTTCGCGCGCTGTCGACACGGCTCGAAAGACCCCGATCGGTGCTCGCCGTCTCGGCTCACTGGTTCGTCGAGGGCACCCGGATCACCGGCCATCCTCGTCCGCCGACGATCCACGACTTCGGCGGTTTCCCACGAGCACTCCACGAGGTGTTGTACCCCGCGCCTGGCGACCCGGCTCTCGCCGATCGAGCGCGCTCGCTCCTCGGAGACCGGGTCGCTCTCGACGACCGGCGCGGCCTCGACCACGGCGTGTGGTCGGTCCTGATCCATCTCTTCCCGCAGGCCGACGTTCCCGTGGTTCAGCTCAGTCTCGATGAGAGGCTCACACCGCGGGAGCACTACCAGGTCGCGCGGCCCCTTCGCAGCCTGGGCGACGAAGGGGTTCTCCTTCTCGCGAGCGGCAACGTCACCCATAACCTCGGCTACGCGATGCGGCGGCATGCCGAAGGAGACGACTCGATTCCCGACTGGGCCTCGCGATTCGACGAAGCGGTGAAGCGAGCCTGCGCCGGACGGGACGGCGACGCCCTCGCGCGCCTCCTCGAGACCGAAGACGGGAGGATGGCTCAGCCCAGCCCGGATCACTACCTTCCCCTCTTGTACGCGGCGGCAACGGCCGACGAGCGCGACGAAGCTTCCTTCCCTATCGAAGGCTTCGACTGGGGCTCGCTCTCGATGAGAAGCGTCTTGTTTCGAACTCAGGCGAACCGCAGGCTGTAGATCGGCGGAAGCTGCGTCGAGAGCGTCCGGAACGAATCGCCCTGGTCCTCGCTCAGCCAGAGCGATCCCGTCGTCGAGCCCATCGCCAGGCGATCTCCCGTCTTGTCGACGTCCATCCCGTGGCGGTAAACGACGTCGTAGGCGTGCTCCTGCGGAAGCCCTTCGCGGAGCACTTCGAAGCTCTCTCCCCCGTCGCGGGTGCGGGCGACGACGACGTTCCCGTCCACCGGTACGCGGTGCTCGTCCTTCACCAGCGGCACGAGCCAGGACGTCCTGGGATCGCGCGGGTGGATCGCCGCGGCGAACCCGAAGGAGCTCGGTTTGGAGGAAATCGACTGCCAGCTCTCGCCGCCGTCCGACGAACGAAAGACCCCATTGTGATGTTGGACCCAGAGGACGTTCGCGTCCGAAGGACACATCACCATGCGGTGAGGATCCTGGATTGCCGGATCCTCGCGCTCCTCCGGAGGCATGTACTCCGCGAACATTCCCCTGGTGCTCACGCGCCACGACGCCCCGTCGTCGTCGGTGATCCAGACGCCGCCGCAGGAAACGCCGACGACAACGTGCCGGCTGTTGCCGGGGTCGACCACGACCGAGTGGATCCCGGGATGATCGTAGCCCCCGCCGAACCACTTCGCGCGCTCGGGCACGTTCCAGAGCGGATCGTTGAGACTCCAGCTCTCGCCCCGATCCTCGCTGCGGAAGAGTCCCCCGGGAATCGTGCCTGCCCAGAGCACTCCCGGCCGGTCGGCGCCTCCGGCCTCGAGGCACCAGAGGAGCTTCACCGCAGGCGCTTCTTCTTTGGCTCCCTCTTCCGCTTTCGGGTACGCGGGCGCCTGAACTTCGTGAAACGTCGCGCCGGAATCGAAGGAACGGTGCAGCTTCACTCCAAAGTGTCCGAGATTCAGCGCGGCGTAGATCGTTCCGTCTCTTTCATCGGCAAGGACGTAGGTGACCGGATCGCCGACGAACGCGGTTTTCTCTATCTTCCACTCGCCGCGGCCGTTTCGCTCGTAGAGGAAGAGTCCCTTCCGGGTGCCGACGTACAGTCTGTCGTTCATTCTTCACCCCCCTGACAAGGCCTGCATC
>DAISKN010000359.1:5707-7173 GCA_036820975.1 Acidobacteriota bacterium
CACGAAGACATCCTGGTGGTCCTGGATGCGGTCGGTCAAATGCAGTCGATCATGGACCAACTCGCCCCCGACGAAGACCGCGACGTGCTGGCGCAGCCGCCCCTGCTCGTCGACGATGTAGCTCCGGAGCCGCGGGTTCTCCCGGAATACCCGGTCCAGCGCCTCGGCCACGGTGCCCGCGGGAACCACGACCTCGGGGCATTCCAGATGGCGCGTCAGGTTCGGAGTGAAAGCGACGACCGGCATGCTGCTAGTATAATGTCGCCCCGTGATGAAATTCGCGGAGATTCCCCTCGTTCTTGCCCTCGCGATCCCCGCCGCCGCTCAGACGGCGCGCTACGACGCATTCGAAAAGAGCATCCCCGAGCTTCAGGAGGCGATGGAGCGGGGTGAGGTGACCTCGCGGGAGCTCGTGCGCCAGTATCTGGAGCGCATCGAGGCCTTCGACCGCGGAGGCCCCGCCCTGAACTCGCTCCTCTACCAGAACCCGAGAGCCCTCGAGGAAGCGGAGGCCCTCGATCGGGAACGGCGCGACCGCGGGCCTCGAGGCCCGCTCCACGGGATTCCGATCATCCTCAAGGACAACTACGACACCCGCGACATGCCGACCACGGCGAGCTCCGTCGCCCTCACCGGCTTCGTTCCCAAGGACGACGCGTTCCAGGTGCGGAAGCTCCGCGAGGCGGGAGCGGTGCTTCTCGCGAAATCGAACCTTCACGAGCTCGCGCGGGGCATCACCACCGTGAGCTCTCTCGGCGGACAGACGCTGAATCCCTACGATCCCGGCCGCAATCCCGGCGGCTCGAGCGGCGGCACCGCAGCCGCCGTCGCCGCGAACCTCGCCGCCGTGGGAATGGGAAGCGACACCTGCGGCTCGATCCGGATTCCCGCCGCGAACAACAACCTCTTCGGCCTCCGGGTGACCCAGGGGCTTTCGAGCCGCGACGGAATCATTCCCCTCTCCCACACCCAGGACGTCGCCGGGCCGCTCGCCCGAAGCGTCATCGATCTGGTTCTCGTCCTCGACGCCACCGTCGGACCGGATCCCGCGGATCCGCAGACCTCGGTCGCGGCCGGCCGGATTCCAGAGAGCTACCGCCAGTTCCTGAAACGCGACGGACTGAAAGGGAGGAGGCTCGGGCTCCTGAAGAGCTACCTCGAGGCGATCCCTCCGGAGAAAGAGATGACGGACGTGGTTCTCGCCGCCGTCGAGGCGATGAAGAAGGAGGGGGCGGAGGCGATCGAGATCGAGATCGAAGACCTGGCCGCGCTCCTCGAAGCCTCGGGAGTGATCGGCATGGAGTTCAAGTTCGACCTCGAGGACTACCTCGAAGCCGCGGGCGGAGCCCCGGTGAAGGACCTGGGTGAGATCCTCGACCGGGGTCTGTACCACGACGCTCTCGGTCCCATCTTCCGGACTTCGAACGAGGCCAAGGAGAACTCGGAGGAGTATCGAAAGGCGCTCT
>DAISKN010000360.1:0-7167 GCA_036820975.1 Acidobacteriota bacterium
CGAAACGGAGATGACGTTTCCGTCGAGCGGCTCCCGGAGCACGCGCTGCCCCGGGAGCCGCCTTCAGGAAGCATCTTACTGCTGCGCGATCCTCACGTCGTCCACGGCCGCTTCGGCCAGGCTCGCCGTCGACGCGTCCGCCGCTTCAATCAGAATCCGGACGGTCTGACCCGCGAAGGCGTTCAAGCTCACGATCGCCGTCGCCCAGGCGGCGTCCACGTCGGCCGCGGCGCCGAGCCTTTCGAGGACCGTCGTCGTGGTCGTCCCCACCACTCTCACCCGGAAAAAGTCCGCGTTCGACGAGTTGGACCCGTGGGCGAAGTAGTAGCTGAAGCTCAGAGTCAAGGCGCCCGTCGAGGGGAGTGCTACCGCCGGGGATTGGATGGTCGTGACGCCGCCGTCGATGTCGTGAACCCCGGCGGAGGCGCCGGCGAGCCGGCCGGTGACGAGGTCGGAAACACCGCTCACCGTCGTGCCGAGCTGCTTCGTTCCGGACGAGCTGGTAGGCTCGGGATCGCCGCGCTCCCAGAGTCCGGTCGTCGCCGTGTCGGTTCCGCCCGGGTTCCTCGTCCAGCCCCGATCGGTCTCGAAGTCGTCCGAGAAGATCGTGGTCGTGGCGGGGGACTCGACCGCGAAGACGAGGTCGTCGTGGTCGTTGTAGGAGCCGGTGCCGCAGGAGGCGACGCTCCCCTGGTAGCGGAAGCGCGCGCGGACGGCCTGAAGCCCGCCGGAGGGTAGGTTGTAGGTCGCGCTGAGGGTCGAAGCACCCGCGACGGAGGGCGTGAGGGTCGCGAGGAACGTCCAGCTCGGGCTCGACGCGTTCGCGGCGTAGTAGAGGTCGAGCCGATCCTGGCCCGGAGTCGTCCAGGCCCAGACCGTCGCCTCGATCCGGACCGTCTTTCCGGGAGCGAAGCTGGTTCCGTCGGTGGTCGCGACCCGGATGCGATCGTTCGATTCGTCGACGTGGAAAGTCCCGGACGTACCGTCGGCACAGGAGTCATTGAGGGTGTTCGGCTGGTTGGGCTCCGGTCCTCGCCCGTCGCGGCCCAGGAGGAGCGTCGCCCCGGAGTCGCAGGAGCTTCCCACGACGCCGCACTTCGGCACCTGGAGCGCGGCGTCGAAGAGGGCCGTCTGCGCGCTCCCGCCGCCCGTTCCCGTCACGTTCAAGCTCATCGAAGCCGTGCGGGTGAGAGAACCGCTCACCCCCTGTACCTGGAAGGGAAACGTTCCCGTCTGGGTCGCGCCCGAAACCGCAACCGTTGCCGTGCTGTTGACGCTCCCGCCCGCGGGAGGCGTGACCGGACTCGGACTGAAGCTGCACGAAGCTCCGCTCGGAAGACCGGCGCACGAGAGGCCGACCGCGCTCGCGAAGCCGTTCAGAGAAGTGACGGTGCAGGTGCTCCCGCCGCTCCCGCCCTGCTGAACGCTGAGGCTCGAAGGAGAGCAGGCGAGAGTGAAATCGGGGCTGGTCGGGAGATTGGGCGTCGCGCTGACACACGTGCCCGTCCGGCCGAAACAGGCAGAGGAAGCGCCGGCCGGCACCACGTTGTAGAAGTAAGGCCGCCCGTTCGCGACCGCTGTGTCGGTGAAGGACGTGCCCGTGACCTCCGCGATCCGTGTCTTCCCGAAATTGCAGCCCGCGTGCCCTTCGGTACGGAAGACCCAGTAGCGACTGGCTCCCGAAACCGCGCTCCAGGAGAGTCCGACCTGGAAGTTGCCGGGAGTCGCGGTCAAGCTCGCGGGCGCGCCGGTCGGCCCGGCGCTGCAGCCGCCGTTCGAGGGCGCGGGCGTGGCGCAGGCGATGCCGTGGCGGTTGAACGCATTGAAGATCGCGGTCATGTGGGGAGTGCCGTCGTTGAGGTTCCCGTTGTCGTCGTCGGCCGCGAGCCACTGCATGTACCCGTTCGTGGCCCCGCATCCGTTCGAGGAGGCTCCGCAGGTACAGGCATGCCACGAGCCGATGTTTCCACTGCCCTGATAGAACAGCTTGTTCGCAACGATGAACGCGGTCTGGCTGTCGTAGTTGAACGGCGCCGCCTGCAGATCGCGGGCCGCCAGGTCCCAGGCTGCCTGGCGCGACGGGGCCGCCGCGCAGTGCACCTGCCGGCCGCAGGGGCCGGGTCCGGTCGTGCACTGTCCGCAGACGAAGCCCAAGGCGGTGTCCGGCTGCTGGCCCTGATGCTTGTTCCAATCCGCGTCGCGCACGCCCGAACAATCGAGGGCGCAGTGAGTGCCGCCCACCTGGTTCTCGTTGGCGTTCCTGCCCGTTCCGTCCGCCGTAAGGCCGCAGCTCCCGGAAGACGAAGCGTCGAAAAAGCCGTGCCCCACGCAAGAGGTTTGAAGGCGGTAGATCGCCGCGATGTCCGCGTAGGCCTCGCTCGAATTGCTCAGGGTCCCCGCGGCGTCGTTGTCGTCGAGGCCGTGGCCCCACTCGTGATCGAACACACCGGCGAGCTCACCCGTGTTCCGGCATCCTCCTCCGGAGCGGAAGAAGTTGATGCTGGTCCCGTTCCAGAAGGCGTTGCACGTATCGACGATGTTCACGTTGGTGGTGAGACGGTTCTGGAGCCAGGCGTTTCCGGGGAGCCACCCTCTCGCCTGCTCGGCGATTCTGTTGACCTCGTAGAAGGCGGAGCGGCTGGAAGCGGTATTTCCCGCGGAAAACCCGGCGCTGGTGCAGTTATGCTGGCCGTTCGTTCCCCCCAGGTTGAGGCTCCCAGTGGCCGAGGTCGCGCTCACGGCCCCGCAAGTGTCCACGATATCCACGAACCTTCCGGTCAGGGTCGTCGTCGCGGTGCCGCTCGTGAAGTTGAAGATCCCGGCGCTGTTCGTGAAGTTGTTGGGCGACGCGAGCCCGGTGTCGGTGAAGGGCATGGGCCAGTTGCTCTGCAGGGTCCCGCACTGCGCCGGGTTCGGGCAGATTTCCGTGCTCGTGACCGGATAGACCCCGCCCGTCACCTGACGCTGCTGGTGCTGGATCTTGTCGACGAAAGCCACGACCTCGCCGCTCGTGGCATCGACCATGACCTCCCACTGGGCGACTTCGGGCGGTCGCCGGAAGACGAAGGTCCACACGAGCCAGTGGTCGTAGCCCGCGCCGATCGGGCCGGCGAAGGCCTCGCCCGCTTGATACTGCGGCGGAGCGACGGGAACGATCTCGAGCCGCGCCCCCCGGACCATCACGTCCTCCGCGGCGCGACCGCCGGCAAAGGCGAAGCCGTTCTCGAGGGCTCGAGCGGCGTCGATCGAAGGGGCGGTCGCGATCCGCACGTTCCCCCAGGACTCGGTTCCCATCACCACCACGTTTCCGTGGCTGATGGTGGCCGCGATCCGTCCGTCCCGAACGGGGATTCCCCGGTAGACCTGCGGAATCGTCACCTGCCACAGGTCTTCGTTCACCTGCGTGGCACGGGCGACGCCGAGCTGGCTCGCGTCGATGCCAAGGAGATCGCGGTTTCTCAAGGCAAAACGGCGAAGCGCCTGGCCGACGACCTCGTCGTCGACGCTCGAGACCGGCCGGCCGAGGCTGCGACCGAGATCGGCCGTCGTGAGCTGGTTCGCCGTTCCGTCTCCGGGGATGAGAGGCTGGGACGCCAGGAGGTTGACTGCCGTGCCCGAGCGCGGATCGATGAGCACCTCCATTCGTGTGGCGGTCACCTCCGCGCGCTCGTCGAGAAACGTCTGCCATGCCGTCCGGTTCGGCAAAGCCTCCATCACTTGCTCCAAGCGAACGTTCGAGGAGCTGACGGACAGCTCCGGCCGGAAGAACTCCAGGACGTCCAAGGTGCGGATTGGATCCTTTGGAACCTGAGCCGGGGCGGGGGGCGCAACCGCCCCCAGAAATCCCAGGAGACCAAGACTCACTGCCAGCTTTCGGAAAGCCTTCACATGGGGCATGAAAGACCTCCTTGAGGCGAGTTATGGGATTGGATCGGGCTCGGGATTCTACAACTTCCCGCGCCGCGGGAAGTGTGCGCCAGGTCGCGTTTCGGGGCGGCCGGCTAGTCCGGGCTTACGCGCAGCGTAGCCACGTAAGCGGCCGGGTCGATGGACTTTCTGGATTCCTTTTGGGGCTGGAGCTCGAGGACAGCGACCCGAAAGGACGCGAAGGTCGCCTCGGGACTGGACCCTCCCGGGGGCACCGCGAGCGAAAGACCGGCGCTTCGCCCCCCCTCCGGATCCAGGCCGAGAAGGACCACGGCCTCGCCCGCTTGAATGCAGGTGACGTCTTTCGGGCATCGCGAGTCGCTCGGAACCTTCTGAAAGGTGACCGTGATTCCCGCGTCCTCGATTTTCGCCGCCTCTCCCACGCGAAGGCGGAACGATTCGCCGAGCCGCACCGCCCGGGTCTCGAGCCTCGCTCCCCGCTCGTTCTCCTGCGGCGGCCGATCGAGAATCTCCCGGACCGCGGGCTGCTCCGGGTCCAAGTCGAGCGATCGCTGGAACGACTCTTTCGCCTTCCCCAGGTTTCCCAACTTTCGGTAGGACTCTCCCAGTGCGTTGAGGATCTGTGCTTCGGGAGGTCTCAAGGTGAGAGCGCGCTCGAGGTAGGAGACCGCCTTCTCGTCCTGAGACGTTCTCGAGAAAACGAGACCGAGTCCCGCGACCACTTCGTACTGTGCCGGAAAGGAAGCTTCGAGGGGAGCGAGAAGCGCGAAAGCCCGGGACGTATGGCCGCGCGAGAGGTAGGCATGGGCGAGCTTCCACCGAGCCTCGGGAAGATCGTTGTTTCCCGCGGCGACGGATTTCTCGTACTGCGCGAGTGCCAGGTCGTACTTCCCCAGACTCCACCACTGGTCACCGAGCACCAGGGGAAGAAGGCCGGGGACCGCGGCGTTGAAGCCCCGCCGGTAGACGAAATTCGGCCGTGGGACCGAAGTCCTCGGAGACAAGGTGAGAGGGGCGGTCTGCTCCGCGAGCGCGGCCCCGTCGGGGCCGATCATACGGGCGCGTACGAGGTAGCTGCCTCCCGAGGTTCCCAGGGTCGAGAGCTCGGCGAGCACGCCGCTCGAGGCTCCTTCCACCGGGACCTCCTTGCCGTCGATCGACTGCTCGCCGAGGAGGAGGTCGAACCGCACGCGGGCGCCGGAAGGAGCGCCTACCGCCTGGGTGAGTGCGGTAACGGTATCGCCGATGGCGAAGACGGAATCGGACGCGGGGTCGATCCGGATGGATCCAAGCTGGAAAGTGCGCATCTCGCTCTCGGAAGAGGCGGAGAGCAGGCGCTCGCTCTTGTACCCCAGCACGAGCCCCGCGAGGGCGGAAGCGCTTCCGGTGAAGTCGGGAACCGTCAGCTCCCTCTCGGCAACGGTGTAGCGCTTCAGCGCGCGGTTCCGGAAGACGACGGAAATCGTATAGCGGCCGGGCACCAGGGGAAAGGCGTCCTGATACGCGATCGGGTAGCGCTCGATCTCCCTTACCTGGCTCGGCGAGAGCTCGATGTAATCGGAGCGATCGTTCGCGAGAACCAGCGTGCCCTCCGCGTCGCGGGCCTCGAGCGTCACGTCGAGGGTGGTGTAGAACTTCCGTTGCTCCTCGTCGGACGCGAGCCCGAAGCTCTCGGGGTCGAGCTCGAGGCGGTAGTGGACGAGGGCGGCGTTCGAAGGACCCGCGAGGACCGCGAACGCGTTCCGGTTGGGAACGTAGTTGAACGAATACTCCGCGGCGACCCGGTTTCCGTACTTGAGCCAGGCGTCGAGGTAGTCGGTGCGGATAGCTCGCTTGGGGGACTCCTCGATCCGAACGAGGACGTCGTCGCTTCCGAGAGAGGCACGACCGGTGAGGTAGTCCGGGGGAAGGCCGGCGTCGGAAGAAAGAGAGGCGTGGGCCAGATCCGCGGAGAGCTGCTCGAGTTTCTCGACCGCCGCCAGATCGTCCTGCCCGGGAAGCATGCCCGCGGTGCGAAACAGGCTCGTGGGGCCGTCGGCGATGGGATGGTAGAGCTCGAACTCCCCCACTCCGTCGCGCTGAAAGAAGAGCAGGAAGAACGCCCCGGGAAGGCCTCGGTCTCCACCGCCCTGATAGAACCAGAGCTCGCTGTCGACGATCTCGTTTCCGCCGCTGAACCGTTCGATGGTCTTGGGCTCCCCCAGGAGGACGTAATAGCGCCCGCGATCCGTCCGCCATCCCGGCCGGAACGTGTCCCGCCCGAGGAACCGGTTCGCGTAGTCGATTCGCTCGTAGTGCTCCTCGCGGAACTCGTTTCGGGGAGTTGCCGGATTCGGGTCGCGCCTCGTCCAGAACGCTTCGATGAATCGCTCGCGCTCTTCCACCGTCTGGAGCTCCCGAAAGACGTCCCTCTCCCGGTCGGTGATGATGTAGACCACTTCCTCCTCGATCCATTTCCGGTGGGCGTCGGACATCTCCCCGGAAAGCACGAGAGCGAGAACGAGCGAGAGCATCATCGGCACTAGCCTACCGCAGATAGCCGAGGCTCCGGAGCTTCTCGATCTCCTCCTCGGTGAGCGACCGGACCGGGGCCTCGGCTCTTTCGTTCAGAAGGAACCGGTCGAGACGTTCCGAGAGAGCCGCGAAGGCATCGCCCCTTTCGGCCGAGAGATCCTCCTGTTCCGCGGGATCGCGAGACAGGTCGTAGAGACGGTACTCTCGGCTCAGGCGGTTGAAGTGGAGCTTGAAGCTCTTGTACCGGACCGCGCGCGTGATGTCGTGCTCGACATTGTTATGGTCTGCCTCGGAGAAGAGGTAGCGGCCCTCGAGCTCCCGATCGCCTTCGTTCCAGAGGCGGGCGATGTCCACGCCGTCGAGCCCCTCGGGAACGGCGATGCCGGCGCGCGCGAGCACGGTAGGAGCGATATCCACCAGGGAGACCGGGGTTTCAACCTGTCGGCCGCGGGGAATCCCCGGGCCTTTGACCAGAAGCGGCACGTGGAGGACTTCCTGGTACTGGGTCTGCCCGTGAAGAACGCCCCCGTGCTCGAAGAACTCCTCGCCGTGGTCCGAGGTCAGAACGAAGAGCGTGTCCTCCCAAAGGTCCCGCTCCCGCAGGAATTCGAGAAATCGCCCGATCTCGGCGTCCATCTGCCGGATGCCGGCATCGTAGCGGTCGATGAGGTTCGGCGCGTCCTCCGCCGAAAGGGAGACCTTCCCCTCCCGGTGGGCGGCAAGCTGCGCGGTGGTGCCGTCCGCAATCCCGTCGTAGGGTCGGAG
>DAISKN010000361.1:0-7121 GCA_036820975.1 Acidobacteriota bacterium
ACAGATCAGCGCATAGGCGGGCGGCACCTTGGCGAGGAGCGCATCGGCTTCCGCTTCACGCCCGGGAAGATTGCCCAGGGTATCTCCGAGAGCCCTGAGCGCCAGCACCTCGATGTGAGGGTTCTCGCCGGCGACGGCCGTCTCGACCGCGCTTCGCGCCATCTCCGACACTTCTTCCAGCCCGCCGGGGGCCGGCAGGATCTCGAGCTGGGTGAGACGGGTGTTGGCGAGGTTGTACTGCGCCGTGGCCCGGGTATAGGTGTTTCCTTCCTTCTCCGTGATCCGGTCGAGCTCGCGATAGTGCTCGAGGGCCTCCTCGTAGCGACCGAGCTCGAAGCTCGCGTTTCCCAGGCCGAGCACCACGTTCCTGCGGATGCGATAGGGGCCGTCTTCGGGGAGAAGGGCTTCCGCGCGCTTGAGGAGCCGGTGCGCCCGGGCGATGTCTTCGCCCGTCTCGAGGAGGTGATGCGCCTGGAGCTGATAGGCCTGAGCCAGGAGGAGTGGGTCGGAAGAGGTCTCGGCCACGGCCACGATCCGGAGGAGCTCGTCGTTCGCCTCGTCGGCGCGCCCGTAGAGTCCGAGGAGCGCGCGAAGGTTGGTCCTCGCGGAGATCTCACCCTCGAAGTGACCGAGGGACTGGAATCGGGAGGCGGAATTCCCGTAGAGGGAGAGCGCTTCCTCGACGTCGTCCCTTCGGCGCGCGAAGTGTCCGAGAGTAAGATCGACCCATCCGTTCTGTTCGTGCCCCGTGGCCGCGGCCCGGAGGCCCGCCTCCCCGGGACCCCAGCTCCCGGACCGCTCCGCCGCGCGGTAGAAGCAGAACCACGAGTCGTACGCTTCGGGAGCGGTCTCGATCGCCGCAACACACTCCTGGAACGGATCCGCGGCGCGCACTCCGACCGGGTGCGCGAGCGGCGAGACCAGAACCAGGAGCGCGAGCGGAACGCGCACGAAAATCAGGTCCCTGGAGAGACGAGCTCGACGTTGCAGTCCGTACAGTTGAAAACGTCGCCCCGGCCGCCGGGATTTCCGGCGAAAGCGAAGTCGTTGGGGCACGAGATCACGGCTCTCGTGGCGCCGCTCCTGTCGACCAGCTCGAAGGTCACGTGAAACGGCCTCGACTCGTCCGTCGGCGCGCCCTGAATTCGAACCACCGCTCGAACGGGCGTGCGGCCGACCCGCCCGTCGTGCTTCAGCGCAAGCGTCTCCACCTTCCCGGGGGTAAGGGTAACGGTGCGGAACATGATGGTGTTGGAGGTCCCGTCGGTGATCGAGAGAACGGCGACGAGCGGACTGCTTCCCTCGCTTCCGTCATCCACGACGTTCACCAGCGCCGTCTGACCGCGCGCCAGTCCGACGAAGCCCGAGGTGGTTTCCACGATCCGGGGGTCCTGCGCGCCCGCCGCCGAAGCGAAGGCCGCGGCGACCGCGAGAATCGAGAGAAGTCGAATGCTGCGTTTCATGCGTTGTCTCCTTTTTTCTGAATGCTCAACGGATCGTGGCCACGAACGTCCGCGAGCGGTCGTCGACACCTCCGGACCGGCGCGCCGTGACCTGCCAGTAAACCTTACCACCAGAAGGAATCCCGGAAAGGCTCTCCACGGGGACCCGGTATTCCGGCGCCTCCAGGTCCCGCGCTCGAGATACGACCTGGAGCGACTCCGTCGTCACCGTCACGTCGTAGCGGGCGCCCGCCTCGACCGGGCGCCACCGGAGAACGAGATCCTCGCGGGGAATCGCCTCGTTCTCGGGAACCAGGGACTCGATCCCGACCCGGCCGGGATCGCGATAGCCGGGCGCGGGAGCCAGGACCTCCCGGGCGAGAATCCCCGCCCCGACGAGAATCGCGAGAGAGGCCGCCGCGGCAAGGTAGCGATGGCTCTGCCAGAAGCCCGCCGAGGCTCGTTGGCTCGCGACCGCGCCATGGATTTCGCTCGCGAGGCGCCAGGCTTCGGCCCACGCGGGGTCCACGGCCACCCGGTCCACGACGAGGCGCCGCTCCTCGGAAGGTAGAGCGCCCGAGACCGCTTCCCAGATGAGCTCGGCGTCGGGGGCGTCGCCCGTCGACGTCGTCGAGTCCCTAAGCGACTCGACGTAGCGTGCGCGAAGGCGCTCGAGGTCGTTCCCAAAGTCGGTCACGGCCGGAGTCCCTTTCCGTCCAGGCATTTCCGCAGATCGGCGAGCCCGCGATAGACGAGGTTCTCGGTGCGTTTGAACGGGAAGTCCAGGATCCGTGCCGCGTCCTGAACGCTGTGCCCGAGGAGGTGGAGGGCGACCGCCTGCCTTCTTTCCGGAAGAAGACTCTCGAGGCAGCTCTGGATGCCCCGTCCGACCTCGCGGCTCATGGCGCGCCTTTCCGGATCGTCGCTCGCCGCCGGAAACTCCCGAGGAGGACCGTCCACCTCGGGATCGGATTCGAGCGCGACTTCCCGTCGTCGCCGCACCCGCCGGATCTCGTCGACCAGCGCGCTGTAGGCGACCTTATAGAGATATGACGAAGCGAAGGTGGCATTCCCCTCACGTCGACTCCAGAGATCCATCACCCGCAGGGTCGCCGCCTGGACCAGGTCGTCCTTGCGGTCGGAAAGCCACGGCGGACAGACCCGGGACACGGCTCGACTCAGGACCGAGCGGAGCTGGGCGAAGTCCAGATCCTCCCCGGTGGGCTCGGCCACCATCCACTCTCCCCCATCTCAACGGCGCGGGGGGTAGCATAGTGGAGCCTGAGGCGCCCCGCTAGCGGCCCCGATTCAGCCAGTAAAGAGCGGCGCCAGCGACGAGCGCCGCAACGCCCCCGAGGAGCTGAGGTCGCGTCGCCCCGGCGATGAGGGCGACGGATATCAGAATCGCCACCACGGGCACGACCGGTCCGAAGGGCACGGTGAACGTCGCGGGCTGGACCCGTCCCTCGAACCGCTTCCCCCGGAGAGCCAGGGTCGCGGCGCAGGCGCCGGTGTAGGTGACCAGACGCGCCACGGCGCTCACCGTCGCCAGGTACACGAACGACCCCGAGAGCGCGAGGGCGAGAGCCACGATCGACGTGAACCAGATCGCCTTCGACGGAGTCCGGTGCGCCGGGTCGATGTAGCCGAAGAACCGCGGAAGCGCGCGGTTCTCGGCGAGGGCGAAAAGCATCCGCGAGCCGGTCAGAACCTGCCCGGCGTTGTTGCCGGTCATGGCGATGACCGATCCGATACCGATGAGCGCCGCTCCCGCCGGTCCCATGAAAGCGAGCGCCGCGTCCGCGATCGGGGTCCTGGTGCTCGCGAGATCGCCGTGGGTGGTCATGGCGATGATCTGCGTGAGCGTCATGATCGCCGTGACCGCGAGAATGGTCGTGATGAAGGCGAAGGGAAGGTGGCGCCTCGGGTCGCTCGCCTCCCCCGCCGGCACCCCGATCACGTCGTAACCGCCATAGGCGAAGATCAGAAGGAGACCCGCGGCCGCGGCGCTCTCGAGGGTGAGCTCCGGGAGCGGCGCCAGCTTCCCCCACTCGGCGAAGAAGAGCCCAACCGCGATGAAGACCGCGAGCGGCACGAGCTTCGCCAGCGTGAGCGAGTTCACGAGCCAGGCGCTCTGGGTGATCCCACGCGCGTTGATGAGCGCCAGAGTCAGCGTGAGGCCGGCGATCAGGAGCGCCCTGGCCGGGCCGGCCTTCATCACCGGCCAGTAGAAGCCGAGCGCGAGGGCGATGCCGTTCGCAACCGAGGCCTGGCTCGCCGCCCGGGTGAACCACTGCATCCATCCCACCTCGAACGCCACGAACCGCCCGAACGCCGCCTGGGTGTAGAGGTAGGGCCCGCCCGTGCCTTCGAAGCGGCTCCCGACCTCGGCGAAGCAGAGGGCGACGGCGAGCGACGCGAGTCCCGCGAGCACGAAAGCGATCGGGCTCCAGTTCCCGATGAGCGCCATGAGCTCGGAGGGGAGCAGAAAGATCGAGACCCCGATGACCTGGTTGATCCCGATGGCGGTCAGGTCCCAGCGCCCGAGAGCGCGCTTCAGGGTCGGTGCCGGAGGAGCTTGGTTCGGGGAGGAGGACACGGCCGCGACTTTATACCACGGCCGTGTCATTCGCCCCGTGGAAGCTTCAATGCATGCGGGGAGGAGGTTAGCTTGACGCCGGCACGCGACCAGGCCTTCTCGAAACGCTCCTTCATGAGCGCCGCCTTGCTCGGTCTTACCCTTCGCATCGAGGGCCAGGAACGATACCTGTGCGCTCCGGGGGATCACGGGGATCACACGGGCGAAATTCGGACAAGAAATGGCATCATAGGGCCGCGGAACGGTGGGTGTTTGTCCCGGTTTCGGCCTAACACGGCCGGACTGGCGCCGGCACTTCTTGATCCGCCGCTCGACCATTCAGTACAACGATACAAAGAGAGAGACTCGACATGACAGACTCCAAATCTCCTGATCCGCCAGGCAAGGGTATGCGGGGGTGGGAACGTCCGGGCGGCATCGTATCGATTCCGGATTCCGACTCCACGGTCACCATCCTTCGCCCCGCATCGCCCGCCCCGGCGCGGGGGTTTTTCTTAGTGGCTCTCGCCCTGTTCCATCTCGGAGGCTGGCTCTGCGGCACCCTATACGCCCAGCAGACCGAGGAAGCCTGGAGCGTCGAGACGCCCACCGGCCCCACGCACGAGTTGACCTTCGAGACCACCCAAGGCACCTGGATGAGCCTGGATGTTTCTCCCGACGGACGCTCGCTTGCCTTCGACCTGTTGGGCCACATCTATGAGATGCCGATCGCAGGCGGGGAAGCCCGAGCGCTCACCAACGGGCGCTCCTGGAACCTCTTTCCCCGCTACAGCCCCGACGGCGAGTACCTCGCGTTCTCCTCGGATCGCTCCGGAAGCTACGACGTGTGGATCCTGGACCGCCGGAGCGGCTCGCTCCGAAACCTCTCCGAATCGACGGAGAACGTGTACGAGCCATCCTGGTCGCTCGACGGACTCCGTATCTACGCAGGCACCGAGGAGGACGGGTCTCCCAATCAGCTCGTGGCCTTCGACCTCCGGGGCGGGCGACAAACACTGGTCTCGGGCGAGGGATTCGTGAACGGAGCTCGGCCGGAGCCCGGCGGGTCCGGACTCTTCTACGAGCGGGCCGGCCCTCCCCTCTATTCCTTCGCCTTCAATCCCTACGTCATCCCGCCCAGCGGTGCGCGGGTCGAGCGCTACGACGAAGCCACGGGCGAGGTCACGGTCCACATCGAACGGCCGGGCGGCGCCTTCGCCCCGGTGCTTTCTCCCGACGGGAAGCAGCTGGCGTACGTCCACCGCTTGGTGGACGACACCGTGTTGATCGTGCAGAACCTGGCCACCCGGAAGGAGCGCGTGTTGCTCCGGGGGCTGGATCGCGACCGGCAGGAGAGCTGGCAGCCGTACGGTCCCTACCCCAACCTGGCCTGGCACCCCGACGGAAGGCGCCTCTTCCTGAACGTGGCCGGGAGCATCACGGCGGTCGACTGGGAAAGTGGCGACGCGACCCGCATTTCCTTCCGCGCCACCGTCGAACGCCAGCTCTCGGAGACCATCCGCTTCAAGAACGAGGAGCCGCGCGAGCGGACCCGGACGCGCGCCCACCGCTGGGGGACCCGGACGCCGCAGGGCGTACTGTTCGAAGCGCTCGGCGATCTTTGGCTGAAGGAAGCTCAGAACGCTCCCCGCAATCTCACCCGTTCGGACGCTCTGGAAACGAGCCCTGTGCAGGACCCGAAGACGGGTGCCATCTATTACGCGGCCTGGACCGACGACGATTTCGGCGCCGTCTACCGGTTGGCCGATGGCCGCGCCGAGCGCCTGACGTCGGTGCCATCCCAATACGGAAGCCTGGCTCTTTCGCCCGACGGCAGCCGCCTCGCGTATGTGCGCGGCACCGGGCTCCTCCAACGCGGGGGGTGGCTCTCCAACGAGACCCGATTCGACCTGGTGGTGCGCGAATCGACCGGCGCCGAGCGCCGCGTCACCGCCGTTACCGGACAGCCGCTCGAGTACGCGAACATCGCGGGGAAGATTCCGCCCAGCGTGGTCTTCGATCGCAGCGGCGACACGCTCTACTTCTCCGAGTTCGAGGAAAATGTCCTGGTACTCAAGCGGATCCGCATCGACGGCACCGGAGAGACGCTGCTCTATCGCTTCCCGAACTCCGTAGCCGCGGTGATCTCCCCAGACCTGGCCTGGATCGCGATGCGTGAGTACCAGCGGAGCTTTCTAACTCCGTTCGCGTACGCGGGCCACCCCATCGACGTCTCGGCATACGATCATCTCGGCTTCACCGTCCGGGTGGATCCCGACGATGGCGGCTACCTCACCTGGTCGGCCGACGGCCGCACGCTGGGCTGGACCCGAGGGACCGGCTATTACGAGAAGGATGTCTCCGCCATCCTGTCCGGGCCCGAAGCCGCCGCGTCAACGGCGCGCCGCGCCGAGCTCTCGATCGAGTTCGAGGTGGATCGCCCCAGAGGCGCGGTCGCCCTCACTGGCGTTCGAGTGGTCACCATGAACCCTGGTCGGGACGTGCTGGAGAACGCGACCGTGCTCGTCGAAGGGAGCCGGATTGCAGCGATCGGGCGGGAGGTGCCCATCCCGAGCGGCACCAAGGTGTATGACCTCGGGGGCCGCACCGTGATCCCGGGGCTGGTGGACGCCCATGCCCACCCTCACATCGAGCACTCGTCGCTCCAGGTGATCGAGCAGCAACCCACCTACTTGAGCGGACCGCTCGCCTACGGCGTCACCTCTGTCGTAGAGGTCTACGGGAACGAGTACCGCGACGGATGGCTCTCCGACATGCTGCGCGCGAGCCGGATCACGGGACCCCGGTTCTTCACGACCGGCTCCGTGATCTTCGGGGAGCGAAAAGGCATGCGGCTTCGGATGTTCCGGCCGATCGATACCCTCGAGGACGCCCGCGAGCAGCTCCGCTGGAACAAGGACCACGGTGCCATCGCCGTGAAGGACTACGCTCAAGCCACGCGGAAGCGCCGGCATCTCGTGGCCACCGCGGCGCGCGAGCTCGGGCTCAACGTCGTCTCCGAGTCTTCGTCGGACCCGCAGATGAACTTCACGCAGCTCCTGGACGGTGTCACGGGCATCGAGCACTCCATGGGCCTCGCT
>DAISKN010000362.1:0-7117 GCA_036820975.1 Acidobacteriota bacterium
ACGTTCGCATGCTTCGACGGCTTGCGGCAATCGCGGTTCTTCTCGGTCTGGACCTGCCGCCCAAAGGCGCTCGCTCCCGCGGCGAAATGCCGGGCACTCGACCCGGGAGATGGCGGCGGCGGCGGCGCTCCGTTCCGTAGCACCGACGGGAGCTCAGCCGTCCCTGGAGCTCGTTGCCGAGGCCTCGGCCTCGCTTCCGATACCGCGAAGCATTCCCCGGAACACGATGCGATGCAGCGGAGCGACGGCGTACCAGTAGAGGATGCCCGCGAGACCCCGCGGCTTGAAGAGGGCTTTCTGTTCCAGGCGGCTTCCCGCGGGCTCCGGCTTCACGTCGAAGTGGAGCACGGCCTCTCCCGGGAGGTTCATCTCGGCGCGAAGGGTGAGCTCCCGATTGGGCTCGATTCCCGACACCCGCCAGAAATCGACCGCGTCTCCGTACGCGAGCTCCGTCGGATGTCGGCGCCCGCGCCTCAGACCCGGCCCTCCCGTCAGACGATCCAAGAGCCCCCGAAGCCACCAGAGCCAGTTCGCGGCGAAGTAGCCGTGGTCGCCGCCGATCTGGAGGAGGGTTCGGAACACCACCTCGGGCGGAGCTCGGACGGTGATCGAGCGCTCGTCGGAAAAGGACGTGCCCCCCGCCCAATCCGGATCTCCGGGAATGACCCCCGCGTCCGACCACGCGGTCTCGACTTCGTTCCCGGAGAGCGAGGAGACCGCCGCTTCCACCGCCTCCCGCACCGTCTGGAACCGGTGGCCGGTGAGCCGCGCGATGGAGTCGTCCCGGCAGACGACGCGGTTCTTCAGTCCTTCGGCGAGGGGCCTCGCGATCCGGTGGCTCACCGGTGTAACCAGATGAATCCAGAGGGAGCTCAGCCTCGGAGTGAGAACCGGGACGGGCACGATGAGCCGCCGTCTGAGTCCGAGGACCTCGGCCACGGTCTGGAGGATCTCGCGGTACGTCATGGTGTCGGCACCGCCGACGTCGAAGGTGCGACCGGTGGTCTCCGGAAGCTCGAGGACGCGCACGAGAACATGGAGGATGTCGCTCACGGAGACCGGCTGACATTCGGTGTGCACCCACCTCGGGGTCACCATGATCGGAAGCCTCTCCACCAGGTAGCGCAGGATCTCGAACGAAGCCGAGCCGGCGCCGATGATCATCGCAGCACGGAGCACGGTCACGGGCACCGTCGTCGATTGCAGGGCCACCTCGACCTCACGGCGCGACGCCAGATGCTCGCTGAGGCCGGCACCGGTTTCCCCGAGTCCGCCGAGATAGACGATGCGCGAAACACCCGCGACCTCCGCCGCGCGAGCGAACGTGAGAGCGAGCGCGCGGTCGACCCCGGCATAGGCCTTCCCCGCCGAAATCATGGAATGAACGAGGTAGTAGGCGAAGGCGCAGCCCTTCATGTGCTCTTCCAGCAGTTCCTGCCGGACCACGTCTCCCTCGACCAGATTCACGCCCGGGCGGCCGGTCCATGGGCGGGCGCGAAGCTTTTCGACTTCGCGGGTGAGGCAGACGATCTCGTATCCCGCATCGAGCAGGCGCGGGGCGAGTCGGCCGCCGATGTATCCAGTGGCCCCCGTGAGAAAGACGCGCGCGCTCATCGAGTCGTCATTATAGAGACGCCGAAGGAACGACGTGCCGGATGCGGCCGCGTTGGATTAAACTTGGCTTCCTTTTGCCGACCGGGTCACCGAGGAAATTCTCATGCGCACTCTGTTTGGGCTCGCAGGCTCTTTCCTGGTCCTCGGCTGCTCGCTCGCGATCGCGCAGCCGGTGACGACCTCCGATCTCGAGAACGCCGCCTCCGACAACTCCTCCTGGCTCACTTACGGCCGCGACTACTACGGCCAGCGCTTCGTGAGGCTTTCTTCGATCACCCCCGCGAACGTCCACCGGCTCCATCCGGCCTGGGTGTTCGCGACCGGCGGTGACAACCGCGGTCTCCAGGCGACCCCCCTGATCCACCAGGGAGTGATCTACCTCTCGGCCGATCAATCCAGGGTATTCGCGATCGACGCTCGTACCGGGAACAGGAAATGGGCCTACGATCCGAAGATGGGAAAAGACGTCGAGCGCGTGTACTGCTGCGGATCGAACAACCGGGGCGTCGCTCTCCTGGGCGATCTCGTCTACGTGGGCACGATGGACGCCCGCATGGTCGCCCTGAACAAGGATACGGGCGCCGTCGTCTGGGAGACGAAAGTCATCGACTGGGAGCAGGGCTACAGCATCACCGGCGCGCCCCTGGTGGTGAAGGACATGGTCTTGACGGGTGTCGCCGGGGGAGAGTTCGGAATCCGGGGATTCGTCAAAGCGTTCGACGCCGGGACCGGCGCCGAGCGCTGGACGGCGTACACCATCCCCGGCCCTGGTGAGCCCGGCAACGAAACCTGGCCCGGAGACACGTGGAAGAACGGCGGCGGCCCCACGTGGACGACGGGGGTCTACGATCCGGGCTTGAACCTCGTCTACTGGAACACGGGCAACGCCGCTCCCTGGAACTGCCAGGTGCGCAAAGGCGACAACAAATGGACGGCGGCGACGATCGCCATCGACGCCGACACCGGAAAGATCGACTGGGGGTTTCAGTACACTCCCTGGGACTGCTGGGACTACGACGCCGTGAGCACACCGGTGCTCGCGGACGTCGAGCTCGGCGACAAGGGGCCGGTGAAGGCGCTCTTCCACCACGACAAGAACGGCTTCTTCTACGCTCTCGATCGCGAAAGCGGAAAGTTCCTCTACGGCGAGCCCATCGTCCCCGGCATCAACTGGGCCTTCGGCCTCGACCCGGAGACCGGCCGTCCTGAAGTGAATCCCGACATGGTCGCGGTTTCGGGAGGACCGGAGGTCGGCCCGATCATCCCGAGTCTCGAAGGCGGGATCGACTGGCAGCCCCTCGCCTACAACCCGGATCTCCGCACGCTCTACTTCATGTCGAACCAGTGGGCGATGGGGATGAGGTTCTGGGCCGAGGGAAAGTTCGAGCCCCCGGCGAAGGGCGAGTGGTATCTCGGCGCCGATTATCAGAACTACCTGACGAGCGAAACCCCGGGGAACTTCGTCGCCTTCGACGTGGTCGAGCGCAAGGTGGTGTGGCGGGCGGTGAGCCCCGCTCCTTTCTGGGCGGGCGCGGTCGCGACCTCTACCGGGCTCGTTTTCACCGGCGACATGCGGGGCTACTTCATGGCGTTCGACGCGAAATCGGGAACCATCCTCTGGCAGTTCCAGACGGGCTCGGGAATCATCGGATCGCCCATCACCTACGAGCTCGACGGCACGCAATACGTCGCCGTCCCCTCCGGCGGCATCGGGGGCGATATGAGCTTCTACTACAAGGAGCCGAAGGCGGGAAATCTCTGGGTCTTCGCGCTCGATGGCGGCGGTCCGGCGCCGGTTCCCACGGGAACGAACCTCACGACTCTCGAAGGCGGGCTGCCGAAAGTCGGAGAGCCGGGGCATACGCTGGGAGGCCGGGTTCTTCCCGGGTACGGCTTCCCCGCGACCGAAGGGTCCGAGCCGCTCAAGGGATTGACTCCGCCGCAGCCTACATCGGCGACCTCATCGGGCCCCGCGGACGTCGACCCGGACGCCGTCGCCCGCGGCGAGAGGCTCTATCGCGCGCGCTGCGTCGGCTGCCACCAGTCCGGCGGCGCCAGCGGTCCGAACCTCTTCCGGACGACGCTCGCACGGGACCGATTCGAACAGGGCGTCGCGAACGGGGTCGAGGGCACGCTCATGCCGTCGTTCGCGTCCATTCTTTCGACGGAACAGATCTGGGAGATTTACGCCTTCGTTCTCTCCCGCGACCGCCTCGATTGAGTCACTCCGCCGGGAGGGACTCCTCGTCCTCCTCCGCCCGGCGCTTCTGATCGGCGACGATTCGCGTCCACTCGCGGTCCATATCGAGTCCCTGCTTCTTTCCCAGGGCTGCGATCCAGCGGGGAGGCTTCGCCGGAGTCTCTACCGGGCCGGCCGAGGCGCCGAGGTCCATCAGGGCCTTCAGGCCGACGAGGATCCCGAGGAAGCTCATCGGAGTCTCGTAGCGCATCATGAGAAACGCTCCGAAGATGACGACGAGGTGCAGGATCACCACGCGCCCGAGAGCCACCTGCACTCTCGCCTTGAGCCAGGAAAAAGGCTGCTGGCCGAGGCTCATGGCGTCGTAGAGGAGCTCGAGCGCGGTGATGCCGGCGACGGCAAGGAGGCCGCTCCGGAAGGATTCCACGTCGACCAGCCAGGGGGAGGGTCCTTCGCCCCGCCAGTTCTGGTTGAGCATCATGAGAAAAACGCCGAGGAAGAGACCGTGAGCGAACGTGAACACGTAGAGTATCGTCGCGTACTCCGCGAGGAACGTCGTCTCCGGTTTCGGCTCCTCCTTGCCGAGGGCTCTCTTGGAGGAATCGTCGATCTGACGGCGCCAGTGCCCTCGGGCGCGGGTGAACCGGCGGTGGAGCCAGATCCGCACGACGTTCGCCGTGCCGGACAAGAGGGTCTCGCTCCAGAAAACCCACAAGAAGGTGCTAGCGGACCAACCGAACCACAGGATCCCGGCGAGAGGCACCAGGCTCGTCGCCAGAACGAACGCGCGATGAATCCACTTTCCCAGAGCCATCACCATCGCGTACCACCGAAAGAAGCTATGCGCGCGACCGAAACACGATGGGCTGTGCGCCGTGCCACAGGACTCGTTTGCCGAGATCCATCAACTGGTCCCGGCCCTCCACCACGGTCAGGAAATGGTTTCCCGCGAGCTGTCCCATCTTGCTCGCGAACCGCGCGCTGCCATAGGCGAAAAGGATCTCCGTCTCGCTGAATCCGCCGGGATAGAGCAAAAGGTCGCCCCGCGAGGGATGGCTCGTGTGGTTCTCGAACGGGAGCCCGGTCTCGAGGTCCCCCAGGGGGATCCAGACGGCTTCCCCGCTCCACCGCGAGTGGATGATCCGATTCTCGAAAGGAAGGAGCCGGCGAAACGCCTCGCACGTCTTCGGCGCGAGCTCCACCTCGAGCTTCGCCGTGAACTGGAAAGGGCCCGTCTCGATGGCAACGGTCTCCATGGGAGGAGCCTATCACGCTCCTTCCGGACCTCTCGCCTACCTCTCCCCGATGACGAGCGTGTCGAACATGTGCTGAAACTCGGCAGCGACGGAGAGAAATTCCCCCTGCCCGGCGAAGCCGATGAACTGATAGCCCTGGTCGCCGAACACCACGAGGCCGTAGGTGTAGTCGATCGACATTCCCATTACGGCGGCCCGGGCGCGAACCCGGCGTGACTGCTCGTAGTCTTCGAAGAGCTTTCCCGTCTCCAGCACCTCCACGCGGGTCGCCGCGTTCTTCAGGTTGTCCAGTACGGCCTTCTGGTAGTCCGCGACGTCGACCCCCGGTTCGCCGAACGATTCCACGATGATGATGAAGTGCGCGTCCTTGTCGGGGCGTACGAGCCATTGGTCGGCGACCGGGTTCTCGCGCTTCGTGACTTCCTGACTTCGGACGTACCACAGAGCGCTGGGAGCTTCGAAGCGGTAGTCGTAAGCAACTCCCTGGACGCCGGCCTCGCCGATGACCTCGATGTCCTTCGACGACAGGAGAGCCTCCGCGCTTCGGACGCGCGTGCCCATATGAAGGAAGAACCCGGCGGAGAGCACGTAGGCGGCGGCAAGGGCAGAGCTCAGCCCGAGCCGGGCGCTCCCCGGCGTGCCCCATAGCAGACCCAGAAGAGAGCCGCTCAGCGCGAGCTGCATCGCCGCGGAGGCGAAGTCCCCCGAGTAGATAGACATACCCAGGAAAAACACGGCTCCGAGCACGACGCGAGCGATGCACAACGGCACTACTTTTCGCTGTCCGAGCACGAGGAGGCCGCCCAGGATCAGATCGACGACGGCGGATACGAAGCGGTTCGGCCCCGCCAGCGAAACCTGAAGGACGAAACTCGTGTAGAAAGAAGTAAGCGCGTTAAGGATGAGAACGACCCCGGCGATCCGCGCGCCGAGCGAGATCGTCTCCTCATCCTGCTGGTTGAACGACGAGAAGGTCCGTGGCGGAGCCAGGCTCGCCGAGGGAGAGCGATAGGGCGCGGGCGCTTCCTCCGCGGCCGGAGCCGCGTCGAGCTCCGCGTGGCAGCGGGGGCAGCGGCGATCCGAGCGCTCGCTGTGCCGCAGACCGCACTGAAGGCATCGAACGAAGTTCACGAAGTCTCCAGGGATGACCGACCCGCTCTTTTCAAAAGCGTACAACGACAGATTCCTCCGCGTCCAGCGTCCGGCCGCGCTCTATAATCGCCCGCTATGCCTCTCGTCTCTTTCTCCGGCCTGTCTCTCGAGATCGGCGACCAGCCGATCCTGCGGCGGGCGGAGCTCACGCTCGAGGCCGGCGAGCGCGTCGCTCTCATCGGCCGCAACGGCGCCGGAAAATCGACGCTCCTTCGAATCCTCGAAGGCGACCTGAAGCCCGACTCGGGTGAGATCCGCGCGAAGCCGGGCCTTCGGGTCAGCCGGCTCCCGCAGCTCCTGCCCGAGGCCGGGGACGAGACCCTCTACGAGTACGTCGCCCTGGGCGTCTCCCACCTCCAGGTCCTTCTCGACCGGTACCACCGCCATACGGCTGCGCCCATGGACGAAACCGCGCTGAAGGAGTTGGAGAACCTTCAGCACCAGATCGAAGCCGAGGGCGGATGGAACCTGGATCGGCGAATCGAGACGCTCCTCTCGGAAATGAATTTTCCGGCGGAGCGCCGCATGAAGGACCTGTCCGGCGGATGGCGCCGCCGGGCGGCGCTCGCCCGGGCACTGGTCTCGAGCCCGGAGCTTCTGCTTCTCGACGAGCCGACGAACCACCTGGACGTGAGCGCCATCGAATGGCTCGAGGAACGCCTCCAGGTTTTTTTGGGCTCGCTTCTCTTCGTAACCCACGACCGGGCGTTTCTCGGCCGACTGGCGACTCGAATCGTCGAGCTCGACCGCGCGCAGCTCACGAGCTGGCCCGGCGACTACGGGAGCTACCTGAGGCGGAAGGAAGAGGCCGTGGCCGCGGAATCGCGCGGCGTCTCTTTTCGACAAGCGACTCGCGGAGGAAGAAGCGTGGATTCGGCAGGGGATCAAAGCGCGG
>DAISKN010000363.1:0-2341 GCA_036820975.1 Acidobacteriota bacterium
AGCGGGCGAACGGTGCCCCGCGTCCAGGGCGAGTTTCACCCGTTCCGGCCGGTGACGGGTGAAGGAGTGTTCCAGGTCCCCGTAGGGCCCGTGCACGCCGGCATCATCGAGCCCGGTCACTTTCGATTCGGCGTGGCCGGCGAGCCCGTTCTCTACCTGCAGCTTCGGCTGTTCTACGTTCACAAGGGGATCGAGAAGCGCTTCGAGACGATCCCCTGGCGGCACGGGCTCTTCCTCGCCGAGTCGATCTCTGGTGATACCGCGGTGGGGCACGCGCTCGCGTACGCGCATGCCATCGAGCGCCTGGCCGGCCTGACCGTGCCTTCCCGTGCCCGCTCGCTGAGGGTGGTCCTGCTGGAGCTCGAGCGTATCTACAATCACACGGCGGACATCGGCGCTCTCGCTACCGACGTTGCTTTTCTCGTTCCCGCGAGCCGGGCGCAGGCGTTGCGCGAGGGTCTCGTTCGGCTGCAGGACCAGCTGTTCGGGACGAGACTTCTGCGGAGCACCGTGGCGCTCGGCGGCGTCAAGCGCGAACTTTCGCCTTCGGGTCTGGACGCTCTCCGCCGTCACCTTCTCCGATTCGAGAAGGAGTTCGACGACCTCATCACCTTACTCATCGATGCCGGCACCTTCACGGACCGCGTCGACGGTACCGGGATCCTCACCCACCAGGCGGCGGTGGATCTGGGAATCGTCGGCATCGCCGCGCGCGCGTCGGGAGTGGACGCCGACCTGCGTCGAGATCATCCCCATGACGCTTATCCCGGTCTGAGGTTCGAGGTCCCGGTCGAGGACGGAGGAGACGTGAGAGCGCGGCTCATGGTGCGCGCGCGGGAGGTCGAGCAGTCGCTCGCGATCCTGCGCCAGGTGCTCGAGGCGATGCCCGAGGGCGCCATCGCGTCTCCGATACCCGAGCAGTTGCCGAAGAGCTCCTCCGCCCTCGGTTGGGCCGAGGCATGGAGAGGGCCGGTCCTGCACTGGGTCGCGACCGACGAGGTGGGGAAGATCTCGCGAGTCAAGGTGACCGATCCGAGCACCCTGAACTGGCCGGGACTCGCTCAGGCCGTCCCCGGTAACATCATCCCGGACTTCCCGGTGATCAACAAGAGCTTCAACCTCTCGTATTCGGGAAACGATCGCTAGATCCTGGTGTAAGAAGGGGGATGTGGAGATGAGGAGATATGGAGATGACTCAATCTCAATCTCGATTCTTATCCCCCTATCCCCTTATCCGCCTTCTTACACGGTTCGAGCCTTAGGAAGAATCTGATGTCGAGCATCCTTGGTAAGAGCCTCAGGACGGGAGTCCTCACCGAGAAGGACCCGTTCGGCGTCCCGGCGTCGTTCGGATTCCCCCTCATCGATTTCAGCCGCTGCACCGCGTGCGAAGCCTGCGCCGCGTCCTGTCCCACCGGAGCGATTCGGCTGGAGACGACGGCGAAAGACCGGAAAGGCCTTTCTTTGTCCTACGCGGCCTGCATCCAATGCCGGGAGTGCGTCGCCGCGTGCCCCGAGGAGGCGGTCACCGTCTCGACCGGAGTCGAGGTCGCCGCCTACACCCGGGAGCAGCTCGCGCGGAAGGCGACGTTCGATATCGATCCCGTAACCGGCCGCGGCTCCTTCCTTCGTGAGGAGATCGTTGGCGGAGAGAGCCTCGCCGAGTCCGCGGATCGCCTGCGGGAGCGCATTCGCGGACGGCTCGGCCGCTCCCTGCACGTGCGCCAGGTCGACGCCGGAAGCTGCAACGGGTGCGAGCTCGAGATCGCGGCCACGAACAATCCGCTGTACGACCTGGAACGCTTCGGCGTTCACTTCGTAGCCAGTCCCCGCCACGCCGACCTCCTCCTCGTCACCGGTCCCGTCACCCGGAACATGGAGATCGCGCTTCGTCGAACCTATGACGCTACCCCGGAGCCGCGCATCGTGGTCGCCGTCGGCGCCTGCGGGTGCTCGGGAGGGATCTTCGGAGAAGGCACCTATGCTTCCGTCGGGGGTGTCGATCGCGTCGTTCCCGTGGACGTCTACGTTCCCGGCTGCCCTCCGCGCCCGCAGGCGATTCTCAACGGACTGCTGGTGGCGATGGGGCTTCGCGAGGCGCGCGTATAGCGGCCGCGCGTTCTATCGGCTCTCGAGCACCCAGATCGCCAAGGCGTCGGCGAACTACTTAGCCGACCAGTAGGCGGCGGAACTCAACGAACGTCGAGCCCGACCTGGCTGCGTCGGAGCCGTCTGTAAACCGCGGTCACGCCGATCCCTAAAATCCAGAGACCGGCGGTGCCAGGCTCCGGAACCGCCGCGATTGGTGAGGTTGCAGCCGAGATCCTGACGGTATCCTTCC
>DAISKN010000363.1:2351-7115 GCA_036820975.1 Acidobacteriota bacterium
GCTGTTCGACTCGGACTCCGTTGACAAGGTGTTCGGCACTGTGATCAGCACGTGCGTCGCCCCGAAACTGAACGGGACGGAGTTCAGGATTAACCCGTTCATGACGCTGGCACTGACACCCATACTCCAGGGATCATCCAAGCCCGGATTGGCGAGCAGATTGAACGAGACGCTGGCGTTCACGTTCCAACTCACCGGCGCGATTGGATTCCCATCCACCTCGTCGACAGTAACTTCCAACAGGATCGCCGCAAGGACGTCCGTCGCAGAAGTCCCGGACCCAAGCAGCGAGTAGAGGCCACTCTCCGAGGCTGAAATCCCGTCGATGACGAAGCCCGGTTGCGCCGACACGCCGAGCGTCAGAGTGCCGAGCGTCATTTGAGAACCGCCGCCGCTCGAGGCGCTCGTAAGGCGCGGCTCGAACTCGAGCGAATCGCCGCTTAGAACCGCCGGCCCGAACAGGACGCCGTCGTCCGCGACGACGTTCTGAAACACGACGGTCGTGCCCGCGAAGTCCCCCAACGAAATCGGCGCGGTCCACCCAGGCTGCGCCGTCAGAACCATGAGCCCGACCAGGCAACCCAACGGACCCAAACCTTGACGTTTCGCCATGGTGTGACTCGATGTGGTGGACGTCCTGATGTCGCCCGCACGCGTACCGTAAACGCTCTGAAATTTGATCACCGATCGCTCCTTTCATGGGCCGAATCAGTCCATGAGGTGAGGATGAAGTCTACAGCATGAATCATGAATTGTGGTCACAAAAGCAAAGCAGCGGGCTCCGGGGTAGAAACCACCCGGGCGTAAAATTGCCCGACAGTTGTGGGTTCCGATTGCCGCGATTGGGCGATAGAAACTCCAAACCCCACTGGCTGATAAGCCCTTATTCATCACGAGGCCGCGCACGCGTGCTTCGCGCGCGTCAGGGTCTTCGCAAAACCGCTCACGACGCTCTCGATCGGCTCGCCATCTTTCGGCGAAGCGAGCAGCACATCCTTTGGAGCGACCCGCTATCACTTTCCACCGAGGCTCGATTTCGGATCCCACGTCCCCAACGTCACCGGCAACTTACGGAAGTCTAGCTTCTGCGCCTCGCGTTGAAGAACGGTGGAGGCACGTTTCCATCGACGGTGGTGCTAAGATCGTGTCTTGTGATCGTCGACTGCGCCGTCTACCGGGAGGGGCAGCGCCTCCCCGGTGAGTTCACCCCCGAGAGCGCGTTCAAGGCCAGTCGATGTGAAGATGCCTTCGTCTGGATCGGGCTCCACGAGCCCACCGAGGCAGAGTTCGAGGTGGTGCGGATGGAGTTCGGGCTTCACGAGCTCGCGGTCGAAGACGCGGTCAAGGCCCACCAGCGTCCGAAGCTCGAGAGGTACGGCGATTCGCTCCTCCTGGTTCTCAAGACCGCCCGCTACGTGGCCAAGGAAGAAGTGGTCCAGACGGGAGAGATTCTCATCTTCCTCGGGGAGGGATTCATCGTCGCCGTGCGCCACGGGGAAGCGAGCGGACTGAAGGAAGTCCGAAAGAGCCTGGAGCTGCGGCCGGACTTCCTCGCCAACGGGCCGAGCGCGGTGCTCTACGGCATCGTCGATCGCGTCGTCGACGACTATCTCCCCGTGGTCGCGGGTCTCGAAGACGACATCGAGGAGGTCGAGGCGGCGGTCTTCAGCAGCATCCGCGACAACCCCGTTGAGCGAATCTACTACCTCAAGCGCGAGGTGCTGGAGTTCCGGCGGGCCACCGCTCCCCTCCTCATGCCGCTCAATCAGCTCGCGGTGCAGCCCATCGCCGTGGTCCGGCCCGAGGTCCGCGAGTACTTCCGCGACGTCTACGACCATCTCCTCCGAGTGAACGAGCAGGTGGAGGCCTTCCGGGATCTCCTCACCAGCATCCTCGAGGCCAACCTCACCCAGATGAACATCCGGCAGAACGAGGACATGAGGCGCATCTCGGCCTGGGTCGCGATCGCCGTCGTTCCCACGATGATCGCCGGAATCTACGGGATGAACTTCGAGTACATGCCCGAGCTTCGGTCGCCCGTCGGGTACCCCATGGTGCTCCTCGGCATGCTCGTCATCTGCACCGGGATGTACGTGTTCTTCAAGAAACAAGACTGGCTCTGACCCTTGCCCCCGGAGAAACCGCCCAAGAGCATCCGCACCGGCGGAAGCGTCGAAATGCTCAAACAGGCGTTCATCGACAACCTCTTCTACGTGCAGGGGCGCTTCATGCCGATCGCGACCCCGAACGACTTCTACATGGCTCTCGCCTACACCGTGCGGGACCGGATCCTGGACCGCTGGATCGAGACCAGCATCCTCTACTTCGAAAGGCGCGTCCGCACCGTTTGTTATCTCTCCGCCGAGTATCTTCCCGGACCGCACCTGGGTCTGAACCTGGTGAATCTCGGCCTCTTCGACGAGGCGCAGCAGGCGATGTCGGAGCTCGGGCTCGATCTCGAAAAGCTTCTCGAGCAGGAGGAGGAGCCGGGGCTCGGAAACGGCGGCCTGGGCCGGCTCGCCGCCTGCTTCATGGACTCGCTGGCGACGCTTTCCGTCCCCGCCATCGGTTACGGAATCCGATACGAGTTCGGCATCTTCGACCAGGAGATTCGGGACGGCCGGCAGGTTGAGGTGACGGACAAGTGGCTCCGCCTGGGAAATCCCTGGGAGCTTCCCCGGCCGGAGATCGCGTTCAGCGTGGGCCTCGGCGGACTGACCGCGATCGAAATCGACGATCGCGGGCGCCACCACGTCCGCTGGATTCCCGATCGGGTGGTTAAGGGCGTGGCCTACGACACTCCCATCCTCGGCTACCAGGCCTCGACGGCCAACTTCCTTCGCCTCTGGAAGGCCGAAGCCGGGGAATCGTTCGACTTTCAGGCGTTCAACGCCGGCGACTACTATGGCGCCGTCGATCGGAAGGTGACGTCGGAGAACATCAGCAAGGTGCTGTACCCCAACGACGAGCCGGCGGCGGGCCGCGAGCTCCGGCTCACCCAGCAGTACTTCTTCGTCAGCTGCTCTCTCCAGGACATGATACGGATTCACCTCCAGACGGCGAAGAGCGTCGAGTCGCTCCAGACCAAGTATGCCGTTCAGCTCAACGACACCCATCCGGCGCTGGCCGTACCCGAGCTCATGCGGCTTCTCGTCGACGAGCATGGCCTCGACTGGGATCGGGCCTGGGAAATCACCGGGGAGATGCTCGGCTACACGAACCACACGCTCCTTCCGGAGGCGCTGGAGAGGTGGCCGCTCGAGCTCTTCTCGCGCCTCCTTCCCCGCCACCTCGAGATCGTCTACGAGATCAACCGGCGATTCCTGGACGAGGTCCGGGCCCGCTTTCCCGGCGACGAGCCGCGGGTCGCGCGGATGTCGATCATCGACGAGACCGGCGGCCGCTCGGTCCGCATGGCGCACCTCGCGACCGTGGGGAGCCACGCCGTCAACGGTGTCGCCCGCCTGCATTCCGAGCTTCTGAGAACGAGCCTGCTCTCCGACTTCCACGAGCTCTGGCCCGGGAAATTCGGGAACAAGACCAACGGCGTCACTCCGCGGCGGTTCGTGGCCCTCGACAACCCGCGATTGACGAGCCTGATCTCGTCGAAGATTGGCGATGACTGGTTGTGCTCCCTCGAGCGCCTGCGGGAGCTCGAGCCCCTGGCGGAGGACACGAGCTTCCAGGAAGCCTGGCGCCGGGTGAAGCGCCAGAACAAGATCGACCTCGCCGCGGAGATCCGGCGGCGCTGCGGCGTCGAAGTCGATGCCGAGAGCCTCTTCGACGTCCACGTCAAACGGATCCACGAGTACAAGCGACAGCACTTGAATCTCCTGCGGGTAGTGGCGCTCTACCTCGAGCTCCGGGAGAAAGGCGGACGCGACCACGCCCCACGCACCGTGATCTTCGCGGGAAAGGCGGCGCCGGGATACTTCCTGGCGAAGCTCGTCATCAAGCTCATCCATTCGGTAGCCGAGGCGGTGAACCGCGACCCCGAGACCAGCCCGTTTCTCAAGGTCGTGTTCCTGCCGGACTACAATGTCAAGAACAGCCGGAGGATCTTTCCCGCCGCCGATCTCTCGGAGCAGATTTCGACCGCGGGAAAGGAGGCTTCGGGAACGGGCAACATGAAGTTCGGCCTCAACGGCGCCCTCACCATCGGCACATTCGACGGCGCCAATATCGAGATTCGCGAAGAGGTGGGCGCCGAGAACTTCTTCCTCTTCGGTCTCAAAGCGGAAGAGGTGAAGAAGCGAAAAGCCTGGGGTTATCGGCCCCGGGACCACTACGAGAGCGACCCGAGACTTCGAGCGGCCGTCGACCTCGTCGCCAACGGGTTCTTCTCGGGAGGCGATCGCTCTCTCTTCCAGCCGCTTCTGGAGTCGATCCTCGAGCGGGACGACTACATGGTCTGCGCCGATTTCTCCTCCTACCTCGCGTGCCAGGACGAGGTCGCCCGGGCTTATCGGGATCGTGAGAGCTGGACCCGGATGTCCATATTGAACGTGAGCCGGATGGGAAAGTTCTCCTCCGACCGCACGATCGCCGAATACTGCAAGGACATCTGGAACGTCGCGCCCGTCGTGGAGTCCAGAGGGAGCGGCGCATGACCGAGAACTGGCAACCTCTCGGAGCCGTGTCGGATCTCAAACGACGAGCGCTCACCGAGGTTTCGGTGGGCCGGGTCCGGCTCGCTCTCTCCTGCGTCAACGGCGAGTTCGCGGCCGTCTCGGCCGGCGTCGTGGGCTTGGCGTAGCTCGGGCT
>DAISKN010000364.1:0-7041 GCA_036820975.1 Acidobacteriota bacterium
TCGACGGGCGGCGGTATCTCTTTCACTACGATCGCAGCGAAGGACGGGTCTACGACATCACCGACGTCAACGCGGTCTCGGTCGTCGAGTTTCTCACCCGGAGCGACGTCGATGTCGAGTGGGGAGTGAACCCAGAGAAATTCGAAAGCCGCGACTGGGAGGCCCACGACCACTGGGGAGCTTCCTCCATCCAGTGGAACGAGCGTCTCTCGGGCTACGTGATGATTCAGAGCTTCGAGCAGAAGCGTCAGATCGGAGAGCTCGGAACCCATCCGCCAAAGGACAAGTTCAGCAACCCCGAAGGCGTGGCGGCGCTCCGTGCGACCCCGCAGCTCAAGGGGTTCAAGGTCTACGAGCTCGAGGGGCCGAGGAAGAAGGACTGGAAGCTTCTGACCGCGGTGAGCACCGATGGAACGCTCAAAGACCCGCTCGCGAGCGACGTGAACGCTCCTCAGCAGGGCTCCGGATCTATCGACGTCCCTTATTACGTCGGGGACAAGTACCTGTTCATCGCCGTCGCCCCCGACGACACCTTCGCAAACACCGAGTACCCGACGTATCTCTACTCCGCGGGCTATCAATCCTGGGACGTCTCCGACCCCGCGCATCCGAAGCTCCTGGACACGTGGCACCGCACGGGTCAGGTGAAGGGCGAGGAAGAGGCCTACCGCAAGAACCCGCGCTGCGGAAACCGCACCTCCTGGATGGGAGCGCGCATGCCGCTCTTCATTCCCAAGCCGGTCGAGCAGGGCGGCAAGTACGGTTTCGCGGCGATGGGAGGACTCGGGTTCTCCGTTCTCGACATCTCGGACCCGACGGACATGAAGGAGGTGCGTCACCTCGAGCTTCCTCCGTCGGTCGCGGGAACCGAGGCGGACAACATCGACGTATCGCAGTACGAATCGACGGGCTACGTCTACTTGAGCGGCTATCCTTTGACCGAGGACTGCTACGAGCCCTACAAGGACATCTTCCAGATCGACGTGCGCGATCCGGCGAATCCGCGCATCGTCGGCGTCCTTCCGCGCCCGAAGCCGCCGGAGGAAGCGTCCTTCACCGACTTCTGCCAGCGCCGCGGAAGCTTCGGCCCGAAGCGGACCGGGTACTACACCTCACCCGGAGACCCGCGGCCCGGAATTCTCATCTACGCCTTCTACAACGGCGGAGTCCAGATCTTCGACGTGCGCGATCCGAAGGCGCCTTCGATTTCCGCTTACTTCGTGCCCAAGGCCTACGGGAAAGAGACGCCCGACTACGCCTACGGGAACCAGACCCACGGGGTCTATGTCGAGTGGGACCGGAACATCATCTGGACCTTCACCAACCACGGCATCTACGCGCTCTCGGCGGAGAAGCTCCTGGGGAAGCCGAATTTGGGAGCGCCGAAGGAGGCTTTCCGCACGAGCGGGCTGTGAGCGTCGAGGCTTGAGTTTTGTTGTCTCTACATTATTTCCGTGAAACATAAAATCTGAGGCATTCCCTTTCCTGGACCGGGAGGAAGAACAGGCGCGGTTAGAGCGGCTCTTTGCATCAACTCGAGCGGCGGCCGGAGCGACTCGAGGCGCCGGTCCCGTCGTTACTGGCTCGACAACGACTCCGGGAGCTTCGCCCAACCGGGGAACGCGCCGACGATGTCGGTTCTCATTACACAAAGAGGGACAGCGGATTTCCTTGATTTACGTCGCGCTTGGGTGAATCACCTGAAGTCGCGTCGGGTCTTCTTACGGTCTCGATCCCCGAGCGGTAGGGAGTCCTGTCGTAAACCACTGGATATCAGGGTACTCGTCGTTCGGCATATTTCTTGCGTGTAGCTTCCCGCTGCCTTGTCGAAATGACGGGCAATGAGTTCAGGAAGGACGTTTGATGCTCAACAAGTATGCTATCGGCTCACTTGCACTGGCGCTGGCTCTTTCGGTTCCAATTCATGCCGGGGCCACGACCCTTTTATTCAACGATTTTTCCAGCACGTCCGGTCTGCAACTCAATGGGGCGACGGCGGCCATCAACCCAGGCGGCCAGGGTGTGCTCGATTTCAACGGCGACCGAGTGCTTCGTCTCACGAATGACCTCGGCCAGTCGGGTAGCGCGTTTTCGACGACCGCGATCTCGCTCGACACCGATGCCTCCTTCAGCACGCGCTTCGAGTTTCGGATCACGGATCAGCAGAATGGCGGCGCGGATGGCATCGTGTTCGTGGTTCAGACCGTGTCGAACACGGCTGGCGGCGCCGGCGGCGGTATCGGCTATTTCGGCCTTCCCAACAGCGTCGGTATCGAGTTCGACAACTGGTTCAACGCCGGTTTTGACCCCAACGCAAACCATGCCGGCATCGATTTGAACGGGAGCATTACGTCCAATCCAACGGTGTTGCTGGATCCAATCGCCCAGCTCGATAGCGGCAACGTTTGGACCGCGTGGATTGACTACGATGGGGCGAGCGATCTTCTCGAGGTTCGCGCGAACATCACGGGCGTTCGGCCCGCGACGGCGCTGATGTCCAGCACGGTAGACCTCGTGTCGGTGCTCGGAGTGACCGACGCCTTCGTCGGATTCACGTCCGGAACGGGCGCCGCCGGCGGCGATCATGACATCCTTTCGTGGGAGTTCCGGAGCACATTCAATCCCATCGACGCTCCTGAGCCTTCCGTCCTGGGGCTGCTGGCTCTTGGCCTCGTGGGGCTCGCGGCGCGGCGGCGGAACCAGCGCTGAGACCCTAGAGCGTCGTTGGCAGCGCGGTCTCGATCTCTCCTGACGCTGTGAGATCGAAACCGCTGCCGGTCCCGTGCCTCCGCGCTATCATCGGCCGTCGCCATGACGGCCGAGCCTTCGCGGACCCTCGTCGAGATCGCGCGTGACGACGCGGAGCTGGCCCGCCAGGTCGCCGATTGGGACGTGCTCGCGCGGGATGCGGTCGAGCCGAACGTTTTCTTCGAATCCGGGCCCCTGCGCGCCGCCCTCCGGCACATGGCCCTGCCCGGGCCCTTCTGCGGGGTGTTCATCTATCGGGAGACGCCGGGCGCTGCGCCCACGCGACGGCTGATCGCCTTCGTGCCGTTCGTGCGGACGGGGAAGGGGCCGAGCGGGATACTCCCCTCCTATCGGCTGTTCACGTTCCTCCACTGCTATCTCTCGACACCGCTCGTCCATCGGGAGCACATGGACGAAGCGATCGACGCACTGCTAGCATGGATGGATGGCGCCCCCGACGGCGTCCGAATCTTCGGCCTCTATACGATCACCGGCGACGGCCCGCTCGTATCCTGCCTGTCCGCGAGGCTTCTCGCGCGCCGCCAGCCCCACCTCGTCGAGCGAAGTCACGATCGCGCCTTCCTGCGGGTGGGGCCGAGCGCCCGCCGCTATCTGGAGGCGGCCCTGCCCAGAAAGAAACGGAAGGAGCTGGGGCGTCAGCGGCGCCGGCTCGAGGAGCAAGGGGAGGTGACGATCGCCGAGCTCGGCGGCGACGGAGAGGCCGGGGATTGGATGGACCGGTTCCTCGTGCTCGAAGCCAAGGGTTGGAAGGGCCACGGAGGCCACGCCTTCAACCGCACCGCCGAGGGCCGGCAGTTCTTCCTGGAGTTCATGGATCACTTCCTGGCGCGCGGCCGGGCCAAGCTACTCGCCCTCCGGGTCGACGGGCGAGACATCGCCATGAAGTGCAACCTCCTCGCCCCCGACGCGGCGGGCTCGTTCGCGTTCAAGATCGCCCACGACGATTCGTACGCACGGTTCTCGCCGGGCGTGCTGCTCGAGCTGGACAACATCGAGCGGCTGCACGATCCCCGCCGCGGCATCGCCTGGATGGATTCGTGCGCCGTGCCCGGCCACCCCATGATCGAGCACGTCTGGAGCGAGCGGCGTCGCATCGCCTACATCATGTGCAGCGCCCGCGGGCCCTTCGGTCGGGCCCTGATCGCGCTCTTCCGCTGGAGAAACCGGCGCGGGAGCGCCGCGGAGGGCTGAGATGAGCGGAAGGTGCCTGACCATCGACGAAGCCGTCTTCCGCGAGCACTTCCCCCTTCGCCACTTCCGCATCTCGCACCACCTAGTCGACCATCCCCTGTTCACGCTGGAGCGCCTGCTGCGCCTGGCCCGGGTGCTGCCCTCTCAGTCGGTGGAGTACTTTTCAGGCGCGGCGGCGGTGAGCCAGAATCCCAGCACGACGCCGGTGAACGGGCTGAGCCTGGAAGAGACGGTTCGCACGATCGACGTCGCCGGCTCCTGGGTCGCCCTGAAGTACGTGGAGCGCGATCCCGAGTACCACGACCTCCTGGTCGAGTGCGTGCGCGAGCTGAGCGCGCACAGCGAGGGCCTCCGGCCGGGGACGCATCAGCTCGAGGCCTACATCTTCCTCTCGTCCCCCGGCGCGGTGACACCCTATCACTTCGATCCCGAGCACAACTTCCTGCTTCAGATCCGCGGCTGGAAAGAGATGCACACCTGGACCCTCGAGCAGGCAGGGATTACCCAGATCGACGTCGAGCGCACCCACCAGGGCGGGCACCGCAACCAGCCGCTGCGCGACGAGATCGCCCCCCTCGCCGCGGTGTTCACGTTGCGGCCGGGCGACGGCCTGCACGTCCCCGTCTACAGCCCGCACTGGGTGAAGAACGGCGACGAGGTGTCCGTGTCGTTCAGCGTGACGTTCCGCTCCCGCCGGATCGCGCGGGACGCCGCCATTCACTGGATGAACGGCCGGCTCCGCCGCTTCGGGCTGTCGCCGCGCCCGCCCGGGGAGGCGGCGGTACGGGACGCGGCGAAGTACTGGACGGCGCGCGCACTCAAAAAAGCGGAAGGCGGGCTGCGCCGCGCGGGGGTGCTGCGCTAGGCAGTCTCGCGACCGATTGGTGAGGAGAACAGGCGCCGCTTCTCCGAGCCCGAGCCTTCGTGGGCGGCTCGGTCGTCTCCGGCGTGCCCGACCTTCACTCGTTGGTCGCGCCGCCTACGGAGATGAAGTCGAGCCCTCCGATCACCATTTAACCTCCGCGGTGGCGGGGGAAACGAGCCCCGCTGTCCCTGGCGAAGGCCAATAGTAGCGATTTCATGAACCCTCCGTATTCGAGCCGAACCATACTATCGGTCCACGTCCGCGACCGGCAACGGGGCTTCTGAGGAACGGACTATCTCGTCCTCCACATGCTACTCTCCCCCCACCGGAGGAGGTCATGCTTCGCTCGTGGAATCTCGTGAAGGCGTCGTTCCTTCTGGTTCTTCTCGCCGCCGCGACGGCAGCTTCCCAGACGGAGACGCTTCGAAGCCCCGAAGAAGAAACCCGCGAATACCTGAATCGTCTCTCCCCCGAGGAGCGCGCGCGGTCGGACGCCTATTTCGAGGGCGGGTACTGGCTCCGGCTCCTGGACTTCCTCTACGGGCTCGGGGTCGCGCTCGTTCTTCTCGCGACGGGACTGTCTCGAAAGGTCCGGGATCTCGCGAGGCGTCTAACCAGCGTCCGCCCGCTCGGCACCGCAATCTACGCCGCGTTCTACATCCCGGCGTCCGCGATCCTGTCGTTTCCTCTGATGGTTTACACTGGCTTCTTCCGAGAGCACCAGTATGGGCTCTCCAATCAGGCGTCCGGACCCTGGCTCCAGGAGCGAATCATCGGGCTCGCGGTGGTGCTCGTCGTCTTCGGCCTCCTGCTCGTCTTTCTCTATGCCGTATTTCGTCGGGCACCGAGGACGTGGTGGATCTGGGGATCCATCGTCTCTCTGTCCGCCCTCGCCCTGATTACCCTGATCGCGCCCGTCTTCATCATGCCGCTCTTCAACGACTATCGCCCGCTGGCGGATCCCGAGCTCAAGGAATCGATTCTGGCGATGGCCCGCAAAAACGGCGTTCCCGCCGACGAGGTGTATGAGTTCGACGCCTCGCGACAATCGAAGCGCATCAGCGCGAACGTGACCGGGATCCTGGGTACGATGCGCATCTCGCTGAACGACAATCTCCTCTCTCGCTGCACGCCCGGGGAAATTCATTCGGTGATGGGCCACGAGATGGGGCACTACGTCCTGAACCACGCCTACGAGGCACTGATGTTCTTCGCCATCCTCCTCCTTCTGGGGTTCGCGTTTCTGCGATGGGGCTATGGAGCGGCTCAGCGGCGTTGGGGCGGGCGTTGGGGAATCGGTGATATCGAAGACGAGGCGGGTCTTCCCCTCCTCGCCGCGGTGCTCTCGGTCTACTTCTTCTTCGCGACACCCTTGATCAACACCTTCATTCGCTCCAACGAAGCGGAAGCCGATCTCTTCGGTCTCAACGCGACCCGGGAGCCCGAGGGGTTCGCCGAGGTCGCTCTCAAGCTCGGCGAGTACCGGAAGCTGGACCCGGGGCCGATCGAGGAGTGGATATTCTTCGATCACCCGAGCGGTCGCGCGCGCATCGAGATGGCCATGCGGTGGAAGGCGGAGCGCGAGTCGCCGCCCGAGAGACATGCCCCCTGAAGGGACGACGAGTCTCGGGCCTCTGTACGACGCCCTGCCCCGCGGCGAGGCCGGCAGCGACGAGCTTCTCGGGCGGTTCCTCGATTACGCGGAAGACATCGGCCTCCGACTGTATCCGGCCCAGGAAGATGCAATCCTCGCCCTCTTCGAGGGGAAGAACGTCATTCTGAACACCCCGACCGGCTCGGGGAAGTCTCTCGTCGCCTCCGCCATGCACTTCGCCTCCCTCGCCAAGGGAAGGCGCTCGGTCTACACCTGCCCGATCAAGGCGCTCGTCAACGAGAAGTGGATGGCCCTCTGCCGCGAGCTCGGCCCCGAGAACGTCGGTCTCTCGACGGGGGACGCGACCGTCAACCGCGAGGCGCCCGTCCTCTGCTGCACCGCCGAGGTCCTCGCGAATATCGCGCTTCGCGATGGCGAGGACGCGGCGGTGGACGACGTGGTGATGGACGAGTTCCACTGGTACGCGGATCGGGACCGCGGGGTCGCCTGGCAAGTGCCGCTTCTCACGCTCCCTCGGACGCGATTCCTCCTGATGTCGGCCACGCTCGGCGACGTCTCGTTCTTCGAGGAGGAGCTCACCCGCCGGAACGGCCGGCCCACG
>DAISKN010000365.1:0-7030 GCA_036820975.1 Acidobacteriota bacterium
GTCCGTTGATGGACCCGGAACCCGGGGCGGTGTAGGCGCTCGGGTCGGTCGAGTCCACCGCTCGAAAGGGGTTGTCGAACGAGAACGTCTCGAAGCGATTCGAGAAGTCGTTCAGGTGCAGCGCAGCGAAAGCCGTGCCCCAGTTCCCCTTGGTGGTGGCGTTCAGGCCGAAGTCCTGAGTGACGTAGCGGATCGGATCCGCGGTCTCGACGACGTTGCTGAAGCCGAAGGAGGTTCCGTGATTGGTTCTCGATCCGCTTCGCCGTTCGTGAAAGTAGGTGACGCCGATGTCGAAGTTCTTTCCTCCCGGCAGGAGCGAAAATGCCAGGTTGGTTCGATTCCGCTGAAGGGCGATGTCGATCGCGGGCGGTTTGTCGGCAAGAGTCGGCCCCACGATGGCCGCGAGGTTCGGGTAGGTGCGCTGGTTGCCGGGGAGCGCCACTACCTGGTTCTGGAACGATTGCTGGAGGGTGTCGCTGAGCCTCCAGTCGTTCTCGCCCACGGGCTCGAGAATGCTCTTGCCGGAGTTGCCGAATCCGTGGGGAATGCCGGTGTAGTCGATCTCGAACTTCCAGGCCTTGCCCTCGAACCGCCCCGCGTACTGCTGGTCTTTCTGAGTGACGTCGTGCCCGATGAGGTCGTAGCGGAAGTCTCCCTTCTTGCCCTGGAAGCGGAAGAGGGGAGCGACGGCGCCGTTGGGGATATCCCGATATTCCAGGAATTTCGAAGACACCGTATCGGAGTCTCTCTGCCACACGCCGAAGGTGAACGATCCGACGTGAAAGTCACCGCCCTCCGGGGCATCGACCGAAGAGAGCAGGTCGCCGAACAGAGGACCGCCGAAGTCGAGCTTGGGCTTCTCCTCCGCGGCGAAGGAGGGGAGGGCCAGGGCCAGGCACGCGAGGGTTGTGACGATATGCTTCATGGCTCGTCTCCTAACGTCCGAGGTACGGTCCCGACGGGGCGTTGCCGCCGTGGATGTTCTGATGGCAGTTCTTGCACGCGTGCTCGACCGCCCGGTTCGACGCCGCCGCCAGCGTCCCGCCCGCGTTGACTCCGTCGTAGAGCGTTCCCGGATGGCGGGTATTGAGGTGGCACCGCTGGCAAAGATAGGGGGGCTTGGCCACGAGAAGCTTGTCGTGGTTCGAGCCGTGGGGGTTGTGGCAGTTGAGGCAGCTCTCCCTCACCGGCGCGTGCTCCCAGAGGAACGGGCCCCGCTTTTCCGTGTGGCACTGCAGGCAGAGCTCGTTGGCCCAGTCCGCCTTGATCATCTTCGGGCGGCTCCCGTCGTGGGGGTTGTGGCAGCTCTCGCAGCCCATGAGCCCTTCGCGGACGGGGTGGTGCGAGGTCCGGAGGGACATCGCGCGAATCGCCGGATGGCACGCGGAGCAGACCTCCGAGGCGGATGCCTGCTTCAGCTGGCTCTTCTCCGACTGGAACGAGTGCACCGCGTGGCAGTCGATGCACTTCACGTCGCGGCGGTCGTGCATTCCGCCTTCCCACGTGGGGTGATGCGAGCTCTCGTGACAGGAAAGGCAGATGGCGTTTGCCTCGGTCGAATCCAGAGCTTCGATGCTCGGCCCGGGGACGTCGTTTCCTTCCTGCTGTCCCTTCAGATGCTCTTCCGCCGCCGCGCCCTTGTGGCAGGAGAAGCAACTCTCCTCCTGAGCGGCATGGTACGTGCGGTTGTAGAGGGCCAGATTGTCCTCGTGACAGCCCCGGCAATCCTCGGTGGCTTTCGAGGATTCCCGTTGGTCAGGGGCTTCCTTCGCTGCCTGAGCCGTCTCGGTTTGCGGCGAATACGACAGGATGGACTCGACCTGAGGTCCGACAGTCGCTTCGGCCGCGGCTCGCGCCGTCTGCGGAAGGCATAGCAAACCTCCCGCGAGGATGAGGCACGCTATTGAACGGTCAACCATCGTCAACCTCCGGGTACAGTTCTGTCCGTATTCGGACTGGGGCATTTCGCTCAAATCCATGTCGATTGCCCAAAGGGAGCAAGAACCATTCCACTGACGGCTGGGTGGGAAACAGCAGGTTTTCCTGTACCTTGCCGGGATTTTATCGGGTCTCGGCGCTCAATATCGGGTGTTTTGGCGCAGTTCTCTCACGGGGTGCGACGGGAGATGCGTGATGCGAGGATAAGCGCCACCCCGTAGAAACCGAGACCCAGGAAGAGGGTCAGAGGACGCCCTCGCGGAAAGTCCTCGACCACGAGCTTGATCCCGCCGAGAACGAGGAGCGCCGAGGAGAGCGAGCCCGCCTCCTTCAGCCTCGTTCGGCTGGATACGGCGGCGAGAGCGACGGAGGCGAGGGTGAGAATCGCTGTGCGGAGCGCCGCGAGTCGAGCCCCGTCGGCCCCCGCCACGGGAGAGAGAAGGAGCAGCGCTCCGGCACTGGCGCCGAGGAGGGTTACGCAAAGAGCGAGGACGCGCGGAAGCCGAGCCCATGCCCCCCATCCAGCGGCCTGCGGAACGCCGAGGACCGACGCGGCGATTCCCGCCCCGACGACCAGAAGACTCGAGGAGGAGAACGAGGGCCAGGATGAGGTCACAGGGGCCGCGAAGGCCCAGAGCGAGAATTTCACGAGTCCGGACGCCGCCGCGGCCGCGAGGAGATAGACGCTCCCGTGCAGACTGAGAGCGATTGCCGGAATCCGCCTTCCGAGCGCGAACGCGAGGACGGCCAGGGTGGCCCAGACCCACTCCGGACGCGGGATGGCCGCGCCGGTCGCGAAAAGGACCATCGTGAGGGCGAGACCGGCGTAGAAGACGGCGTTTCTTCCCTCACCCACTCTGGAGAGGAAGCGAAACGCGATCCCATAGGAGGCCAAAGCGCCGGCGAGCCCGATGAGCGCAACCGCGGTCAGAGCGGCGGGCGTCTCGGCGATGACCGCGGCGCCCCCGAAGCCGACGAGTGTCGCGGCCCCCCCCTGCGACAATTCGAAGACGGTCGCCCGCTGTCTCTCGACCACGTTTCGCCGGAAGAAGATCCCTGCGTATCCAAGAAAGAGCGTGATCTGGACCGCCAGGGCGGCGGCGATGGAGAAGCCGGCGCTCTGAATGACGGCTCCGAGAGTCAGCACGACGACCGCGAGGTCGGCGACGCCGGCGCTGACCCATGCCAGCGGGGAGCCCTTCGAATCCCAGAGCACCAGGGTGGCGAGCCCGGTGACGACGAGCGCGGCCGTGAAGGGCGCGACGGCTCTGGTGCCGAAGAGGAGCGCGACGGCGGTTACGCCCGCGGCGACGACTCCCACCCAGGCGCCCGGCTCGAGCTTGTGGCGGCGGGCTACCGCGAGGATCGCGACGGTGAGGGCGACGAGCGCCGAAGCGCTCGCGCTCGGCCCGAGCAGCTTCAGGCGCGCGGTCGTTTCCCACAGAAGCGGGTAACCGACGAGGGCCGCCGAGCCGAGATGGAACGCCGCGCTCGCCGACTTTCCCGCAGCGCCCGCGCGATCGGCCAGAACAATCCAGCCGGCGGCGTAGGCGGCGGCGAGCGACACCCCGGCGATCTGAGGTAGCGTTCCCGCTTCCGTCAAGGCTCGCAGAAGGTAAGCCCCACCGAGCGCGAGAAGCGTTCGTCCGACGAGGGAAAAGACCGCGCCCAGCTCCGGCTCCGGGCCGATGGGAACGGACGCCGGAGCCTGCGCCGCGATCTCTCTCCGATCGAGGGCCGAGATTCGCCGCTCGAGATCGGAGACCTGCCGCGTCAACTGGTCGACGCGGCTTTCCAGAGTCGAGAGCCGGTCGTCCACCGCGCTTCTCCCGGTTGGGACCTCGTTAGTGCGAAACGATGGAGTACAGGTACAGCAGGATTCCCATTCCCACCAACGTTCCTCCGAGCACGATGAAGGCCACGAACGTCAGCGGATGGGACCAGAAGAGAGTCAGGACTTCCACCAGGAGGCCGGCCGACACCAGGATCGACGAGAGCTTCAAGCGGCGATGCAGGGCTTCGACGCTCATGGGGCTCCTCCCGGCTCGGGTCCCGACCACATCGGCTTCTCCGCGAGCAGGTGGACGTCGTGGATATCGCCATGACATTCGAGGCAGGAGGTCTCGTTCGAAGCGAGCTCGGCTCGAACGTCGATGTGGAGCTCCTGCTCCTCGAACGAACGGGACCCGTCGTGGCAATGGAGGCATTCGCGGTTCTGGTACGGCTCGTAGAGCTCGATGGGATCGGACACCGTCCCCAGGTAGTAGATGTAGACGTGCTTCATCCCCGTGAGCTTCGACTTCACGCCACCGAACATCGTGTAGCTCGTATGGCAGGTGTAGCAGGTCTCGTCCCGGGAGATCAGCTGGTTCTGGTAGTGGACGGCGGGGATATGGGCCGGGTCGTCGATGCGGAGACTCTGGCCGTACGGCTCCATGACGTGGCAGGACATGCAGAAGCCCGTCGACTTCGAGTGCTGGAGGTGCTCGGAGGTCCCGACCCACGTTACCAGGATCGGCAGGATGAAGAAGCTGAGAAACGCGAGCACCTTGCCGCCGCGGGCGTCCGTGAGCGACGGGCGGTAGCCGATGAGGAGAACGAGCGCGACGAGCCCGACGGCAATGGCGGCGAGCCCTGAATCGACGTACGAGGTCATAGAGGACGTTCCTCGGATCGCTCTATCTGGCGGATCTTGAGATACAGGCCAAGAACCAGGATCAGGATGAACAGCAGCGAAACCGCGAGCCCCATCCGGCGGTAGTCGAGCTCTTTCAGGGCGGCGATGCCCATGTCCTCGGCGCTCCTGGTCAAGGCGAGTCCTTCCTTCACCTTCTCCTCCACCGGGGCCGCCGCGAAAGTATGCACCAGATTGCGCGTCTCCACGAGCGCCTGGTTGGCGTCGATGAGGGCGACTTCCGCATCGCTGACTTCCATTCCCGCCCGGCCCGCTTGTTCGATCAGCGCGCGGGCGCGCGCCTCCGCGGATTTAAGGGCCTCGATTCTCTCGCGAACGGTGGCCGCCGCCACGAAGGCGTCCTCGCCCTCGGTGTGGCAATCGAGACAGATGGAGCCCTCGGCGGTGCCCACCATCTCATCCGTGGGCGACGCCGTGGCGTGGTTCTCGTGGCAGGTCTCGCATTCCGGAAGCTCCATGGACTGGAAAGCATCCTGATGCGGGCTCGCGGCGAAGAACTCCTTCTGGATGGCGTGACACGTACCGCAGACCCTGGAGACGGTGTCGACTCCCGGCGGGGCGGCACCGTGGTTGCCGTGGCAGCTGTTGCAGGTGGGCGCTCCGAGATCGCCCTGGACGAAGAGCGCATGCCCGTGGACGCTCGTCCGGTACTGTTCGAGCTGGTCGGTCGGGATGCCGTAGTCGGCCATGTACTGGGCGTCGGCGTGGCATTTCCCGCAGGTTTCCGGGATCTGGGATGGATACACCGGCGCTCTGGGGTCTTTTACCGCGAGAACGCCGTGGGCCTGGTGGCAACTCGCGCACTCCGCGACCTTGCCATCGCCGTCGCGAAGCTTCTGTCCGTGAACGCTCGTCCAATACTGCGTCGCCTGGTCGACGGGGATGTTGGGATCGTACGCGTGCATGTAGCCTGCATCGGAGTGGCAGCGCCCGCACATCTCGGGAATGTTGGCGCGCTCCGGGACGCCGATGTATCCCTTCTTCGGATCCATCGCCCGTTCGAAGTCCCCGTCATCCACGTTCGCGGCCGGGTCGCCGCCGTGGCAGGACGCGCAGGTGAGGCCCGCCTTGGCGTGAACGTCGTCCGCGAAAGCGGTCGCCGCCGGGGTGAGCTCGTCGTCTTCGAGCTCGAGGTGACAATCGAGGCAGTTGTTCTGCGCCCACCCGAGAGACGCGGTCAGAATCGCGGCCGCGAGAATCGACAATCGGATCATGGCATCACGTACCCCAGAACCGTCATCACGGCGGCGAAGAGAAGCACCAGGACGCCCGCCCATATCACCACGGGATTTCGCTCGTCTTCCGACGTCCGCCGGTCGAGCACGGGGAGCAGAAACCAGGCGAAGCCAAGGGCGCCGAAGAACATGAGCCCCAGGAACTCTCCCTCCACCCCGAAGAGCGTGGCCGGGAGATACTTGAGCGTCTGGAACATGAAGAGGAAGTACCACTCGGGCTTGATTCCCGCGGGAGCGGGGGCGAAAGCATCCGCCTTCACCCCGAGCTCCCAGGGAAAGAGCGAGGCGAGCGCCGCGAGCACCGCGAGAGCGATCCCCCAGCCCATCAGCTCCCGAAGAAAGAAATTGGGAAAGAACGGCATCCCGCGGCGGGCGGCGGCTTCGCCTTTCACCGAGAAGGGAACGCTCATCCCCTGCCGCTGAATGAGGAGCACGTGGAGAGCGAGGAGCGCCGTGGTGATCATCGGGAGCACGGCCACGTGGAAGCCGAAGAACCGGGTCAGGGTCGCTCCCGTCACGTCCTCCCCGCCTCGAAGGAACTCGAGAACGTACCGGCCGACGAGCGGAATCTTGCCGGCCATGTCCGTTCCCACGCGGGTGGCGAAAAACGCCAGCTCGTTCCACGGAAGCAGATACCCGCTGAAGCCGAACCCCATGCTCAAGAGGAGCAGCGCCGCGCCCGTCCACCAGGTCAGCTCGCGCGGCCTGCGATAGGCCCCCATGAAGAAGACCGTGACCATGTGGAGAACCGCCGAGAGGACCATGAGGTTGGCCGACCAGCTGTGGATCGATCGGATGAGCCAGCCGAAGGACACCTCGGTCACGATGAAGCGGACGCTCTCGAACGCCGCCTCGGCCGTGGGCTTGTAGTAGAGAAGGAGCAGGATCCCGGTCATCACCTGGAGCGTGAGGAAAAAGAGAGTGGCCCCCCCGAAGAAGTAGCAGAAACTGTAGCGGTGCTGAGGGACGGTCTTCTTCTTCGCGAGCGTCACCACGCCTTCGAGAGGGAGTCGCTCGTCGAGCCATCGATAGGTCCGCTCGAAGACCGAAGCGCTCATGAGGAGCTCCCCCGGCTCACGATCACCTCCTCCCCCCGGACTTGAACGTTCAGGCGCTCCAGGGGCCGCGGCGGCGGTCCGGCGATGTTCTTTCCGGATACGTC
>DAISKN010000366.1:0-7025 GCA_036820975.1 Acidobacteriota bacterium
TGCCCGAGGAGTGGCTGCACGCCAGCGAGGGGCCGGACACCTTCACCCCGCGCGACGTCGTCGGCCATCTGATCCACGGCGAAGAGACCGACTGGGTCCCGCGGATCCGGCTCATACTCGAGCGGGGAGAAGAAGAGCCGTTCACTCCATTCGACCGCTTCGGTTTCCGCGAGTCGATCCGGGGCCGGAGTATCGACGACCTCCTGCTGGAGCTCCGCAACCTGCGGGCCGACAACCTCGACTACGTTCGAGGGCTTTCGCTCACCGCGGCGGATTTCGATCGAAAAGGCCGGCACCCGGCTCTGGGCGCGGTCACCCTCGGCCAGCTCTTCGCCGCCTGGATGGTGCACGACCTCGGCCATATCCGCCAGATCGTCCGCGTTCTCGCCCGCCAGTACGACGAAGAGGTGGGGCCGTGGAAGGAATTCCTCAGCATTCTCGAAGGCCGATGAGAATGGAATCGCGGCCGGCGCGAGCGGAGCGAGCCCGGCCGGGAGGAAGCGCTCGCGCCGAAGGCGCGGAAGCGCGGGAATCCGGCCGTCCTCCCCGCGCGAGGAGCGCGGGGAGCGAGCGAGCCGAAGAGGCTCGCGAGCACTAAGAAATGACGGAGCCGCGGCGCCTCTACTGCTGGTTCGACACCGAGTACACGACGCTCGAGCTCGAGCGCGCCCGTCTCCTGGAAGTCGCCCTCATCGTCACCGACGACGCGCTCCTGCCGCTTCCCGGAACCTCGAAAGAAGTCCCCGAAGGATTTCTCCGGCGGGACGGTTTCTCCGCGTTCCTGACGCCGCCTCCCGAAACCGAGATCTCCGATCACGTGAAGGAGAACTACCGCCCGCTTCTCGAGCGCTGCCGGGAAGAGGGGCGAAGCGCGGAAGAAGTCGACGCCCATCTTTCGAGCTACATGGACTCGTTCCCCGAGACCCGGCTCGAGAACGTGCAAAAGCGGCCGGTGCTCGCGGGGAACAGCATCTACGCCGATTACTTCCTCGCGCGCAAGTTTCTCCCCCGCTTCCTGTCGCACCTGAACTACCGGCTTTTCGACGTGACTACGCTCAAGCTCGAGTGGCTCTTTCACTATCGCGAAAAGAAATTCGAAAAGCTCGGAAGCCCCGAGCTCATCCGCGAGCTCTACCGCGGCCGGGACCCGATCGTCGGCGACAAGCACGACGCCTACTACGACGTCCAGGCGTCGATCACCGAGCTCGCGTTCTATCGCTCCCGGCTCAAGAAATTCTGAGAGGCATCATGGCATCGACGACTCTTCTGGATTCGCCCGCAACGGGCTCGGTCCCCATCCGGCCATTGCGCAAGGCCGAGCTTCCCGGCTTCTTGTCCGAGGCCACGCCGTCGGTGAAGCGGTGGATCGCGGCGACGCGGTTCGAGATCGAGGCGGGGAAGCACCGTATGGTCCCAGGGAAAGACGGCGAGGTCGCCGAGGTGCTCCTCGGCCTCGGAGAGGAGTCCAGCCCTTGGGACTGGGCGGCGCTTCCGACGGACCTTCCCGCGGGAGCGTTTCACGTCGTGGGCGGGATCGGAAAGAAGGACGCCGACGCCGGCGCCCTCGGCTTCGCGCTCGGAACTTACCGGTTCGACCGGCTGCGAAAGAGCCCGGAGAAAGAGCCCGCGCGCCTCGCATGGCCCGAGGCCTGCGATCGAAAGCGCGTTCGCTCCGCGGCCGAGGCGACGTTTCTGGTTCGCGACCTGATCAATGCGCCGGCGTCGGAGCTGGGACCGGCGGAGCTGGCGGCGGCCGCCGAAGAGGTCGCAAAGAAGTATGAAGGGCGATTCCGGGTGCTCGTGGGGGACGAGCTGCTGCAGCAGGGCTACCCCAGCGTCCATGCCGTCGGGAGAGCGGCATCGGACGAGCGCGCGCCTCGCCTCGTCGACATCGAATTCGGAGACCCGAATCACCCGAAAGTGACGCTCGTGGGCAAGGGAGTCTGCTTCGACAGCGGCGGGCTGGACCTCAAGCCCGCGACGAACATGAAGCTGATGAAGAAGGACATGGGGGGCGCAGCGCAGGTCCTGGGCCTGGCCTCGATGATTCTGGAAGCCGGTATTCCGGTGCGGCTCCGCGTCCTCATCCCCGCGGTCGAGAACAGCGTCTCGGGATCGGCGCTCCGGCCGCTGGACGTCGTACGGAGCCGCAAGGGAACGACGATCGAGATCGGAAACACCGATGCCGAAGGAAGGGTCATCCTCGCGGACGCTCTCACCGAGGCGTCGAGCGAAACTCCGGCGCTCCTCCTCGACTTCGCGACGCTCACCGGCGCCGCGCGCGTGGCTCTGGGCGCGGATCTTCCGGCTCTCTTCTGCAACGACGAGGAGACCGCCGCGGCGCTCCTCGTGAAGTCGGACTCCGAGTCCGATCCGCTCTGGCGGATGCCGCTCTTCAAGCCCTACCGGAAGCAGATCGAGAGCAAGGTCGCGGACCTCACGAACTCCACCGACTCGCCGCTCGCCGGGGCCATCACCGCGGCGCTTTTCCTTCAGGAGTTCGTCGCTCCCGGAATTCCCTGGGCGCACGTCGACCTCATGGCGTGGAACATGAGCTCCCGGCCGGGACGCCCGGAAGGCGGCGAGGCCATGGGGATGCGGGCGGCGTTCGCGCTGATCGAGGAGAGTTTCTAGGCTCTCGGGGGAGCGTCGGCCGTCGCCACTCCCACCGACAGGAGCGCCGCGAGACCTCGCAGCGTCTCGACTTCGCCGAGCGGGGAGATCGCGAGGAGGTCGACGATGCTCGTTCTTCCGTCGATCCGGGATAGGAGGAACGCCTCCGAGGCATTCAGGCTCGGCTCGTCCCCGGTCGCGCGCGTGCCCTGGAGTCGCAGCACGTCGGTCATGGGCCCGACCCCGATGCGAAGCGCGAGCGGGTCGGTCATCGAGCGGATTCCATCGAGAAGGATCTGCTGCATCGGCAGGTCGAGCATCAGATCGCCGTCCAACGGCTCCTCGCACGGCTCGAAGCGAAAGTGGCCTCGCGAAACGGAGAAGAGGAAGGTGATGACGTCGCGGACCTGACGCTCGACGGCTTGATGAAGCTCGTCCTCGGTGAGCGCGCCCATCTCGACCAGGCACTCGCCGAAACGCGACCCGGTCGACTTCAGCCGATCGTACGCCCGCTGGACGTTCGCCGGGGAGACTCGACCTTCCTTCAGGAGCCGCTGGTCGAGCCGATCGGCGGGATGCCCTGAGCTCGCAAAGAGGACGAAGCCCCACTTGAAGAACACGCGGCGCTCCACGCCGTCGACGAGGATGTGAAGCACACCGGTGCTCTGCTCCTGGTGCAGGCGCCCGAGGAGCCACGGGAGCGTGCCCAGGCCGAGATCGCCTTCCATGGGTTGTGGATCCATCGGACAGGCTGGAATGCAAGGAGGACGCCAGAAATCCCTGGAACCGTAAGCCGCGTAGCCTCAGGGTCTTCGAGTTTCCGCCGCGAGGGGACCGCGGGCAAATCCCCGCGCCTGCGATGAGCGGAGCAGCCATGCATCGCCCGCGGTCCTCCTCGATTTGGATCGCTCGGCACGAGGAGCCCGCCGTAATCTGAGAGCGTCTTGCTCGATTCTGGATGACGCCGAACGCTTCGGATGAGCTTCGCTCAGTCGGTGAAGTACCGCTGGTTCTTCCGTATGTAGGCCGCCGCCAGCTGCGACAGGTTGTCCTTGTACTCGTAGAAAGCCGTATCCAGGTCGCCCCATTCGGCACGCCGGCTCTCGTCCAGGCCTTCCATCTGCGCCCATCGCTTGTCTCGGTCTGGATCGGGACCGGCTGGCCCAAAGGCCGCATTGGCTTCAACGAGCAAGCTCGCCGTATGGGTCGCCTCGAGCTCGCGGAGGGCGGCCACGGCATCCTGTGCGTGATCACCCGGCGAGTTCCAGTAGTACTGATCGAACCCGCCGTTGTTGACCTCCATCTCGACCTCGGTCAGACAGGCGATCACTTGCTCGGGATGGCTCAGGTCCTCGAAGGAGCGGCGCTCCATCTTCCGAAGGACGTAGTACCCGACCTCTCGAGCCACATCCTCATCGCCATCGAGTGCGAGGTATCCGCTGAGCTCGCTCGCCATTGGCCCCTCCTTACCAACCCAGGGTCGGTGCGATATTCATTCCGCAACGAAGCGATAGTGGCCTGTAATCTGGAAGCGGAACAGAACGTCTTCCACTTCGGGACCGCGGCCGATGTTGTGGACGATCAGAGGCACTCCATCAGGCGACCGGTCGGCCGCCACGATGCCGATGTGCGGCAAGTTGCCGGGGAGCATCCAGGTGACGATGTCGCCGGGGGAAAACCCGGCTGCGCCACGCGAGGGAGCAAGCTGAGCTCCCGAGCGGCGGAGGAAGGTCTGGAGGTTCGGCACTCGACGGTGATCGATGTTGGGATCCGGGGCGCTGAGGCCCCAGAGCGGAGGGTAGGCGCTGAATGCACGACGCATATCCTCGTGTACCTTGACCTGGAGATCGACTCCGAGCTTTCGGTAGGCCCGAACCACGACGTCGGTGCAGACGCCAATCGCCGCGGGGACGTCACCCCCGGGGTAGCCGATCCTGCGATACGCGCCGTCATAGGTGACGCTGGACTTGGTTTGCTCCACTGCGGCGGAGACGAGCCGCTGAGCGTAGGCGGCGGGCATCTGGTGACCTTGGGCCGCAGCCGAATGCGCCGACGTCAGGAGATTCGTCAGCAGAAAGAGCTGAGCTGCGGTCGCGCGGTGGCTCATGTCAGCGACGTTTCCAAGTATCGGCATGTCGATGCAAGTGCACAACCGCGAGCGAGCACCAGGATCCGTTCACGTTTTCACATGGACTTCATCGCACCACGAAGGGGAATGGCCACATCCGCCGCAACGCGTCGCTGGGCTTCGTCCGGAGTTGAGCTACTTCGCACTCTCCACGAGCCGGATACTTTGTCTCAGCCATTCATTGACGATGCTTTCGACATCAGTACCCTTTTGCGCCGCGAGATTACGAAGGAACGAAGCAACATCCTCGTCCAAGTAGACAGGTATGTTGAGTTCGGCGGCGGGACGGTAGAATTTGCCTCGTTCAGCCTTCGAGAAATCGTATTCTTCTCTCATTTGTCTCCACCCTCGTACTGACGAGACTCAGACTTTGTAGGCTTGCGGGCGGAGATCACGCGAACCAAACAGGTCGACTCGTCCACGTTCTGGAACGTGTGATGCACTACCAGGAGATCCACCTGTGTCGAAACCCATCGTGATCCATCGCTCTTCCTTTTCGCTATGGTCCTCATCGAGCACCGACAACGCGTTGGGGTCTCGAAATTCGGTCGCCGCGTTCTCAAACGCTACCTCATGCTTCGCACGGTTACCCTTCGCCTTCTCGGGGTCCCATTCGAAATTGTAACGCACCATGAGGCGATACGCTCGGCGATGACTATTCGAAGCCTACCGTTTGCGTTCACCTGCGGCCGCGTCACCATCACATCCGCGGCCGTCAGGTGCAACGCAGTGTTAGGCCACAACGAGTTTCACTCATCGTAAGCGGCCATACTTCCGAAGAGCCTCACGAAGCGCGTCGTGCGGGATGCCATAGACACGCGAGCCGTTTCGGCCCGTGATTGTTCTACCGGCCACGAGGGCATTGATCACCGCTTCCTCTGTGGCCTGGATCGTAGCTTGATAAAGGAATTCGGTTGCGTACGGGTACACCGTCTCACCACTTACCCGATGCGGGGGATCCGGCTCAACGGTAATCGTAGTGGTCGCGAACGCGATCACGACGTCGCCGGATCCCGGCGTGGCTGTGGCCCCATTTCGAGCGAGCCCAAGGGTCGCGCGCCGGGCCATGGCCTTCAGCGTCAGCGCGCTTACCGGCGCATTTGTAGCGACCACCACCAGCACGGAGCCACCCGATTCCGGTGCCCCCGGCACGGCATCGCGGAATTCCGGCTGGAGGGTCGTGATTTCACGTCCGACAGGCACGCCGGCAACGCGCAGTTCCTCCCGTCTTCCATAGTTGGCTTGTACGAGCACGCCGACGACGAATCCTCCCTGGTCCGAGGCGAGCACGCGCGAAGCTGTTCCTATGCCGCACTTGAATCCATGGCACGTCATGCCGGTGCCGCCGCCGACATTCCCTTCAGGCACATGGCCAGTCCGGGCGCTATCGAGCGCAGCAAACACGTGGTCCTCGTGGAGGGGGAACGAAAGATAATCGCTCAGGTCGGCGTCCCACGTATCGGCGACGACAGGCATGTACACCGGGTTGGTCGGAAAACGACGCGCAGACCACTTGATGACGGACGTGTAAACGGTCCCGTTGCTGGCTGTACCGGTCAACATGATGGGCGAGCGCAGCATGCCGAATTCTTCAGCAAAGATGGCGCCGGACAGCTCGGCGTCCCCGTTGAGAACGTAAGTTGCTGCCGGGTAGTAGCCGAGTTCGCGGCGCGGGAGAATCGCCGTCACACCGGTGCGAACGGATCGCGCCCCGTCCCCCCTAAGCAGAGTGGTGTGGCCGACGAGGACGCCGGGCACGTCAGTAATCGCGTTGAAAGACCCCGGCGTGCCGTCGAACGGCACGCCAAGGTCGCGAGCACGTGGGGCGGCGTTGTCTTGAGCAGAGGCGGTAGAAGCAACCGCAATCAGTGCGAACACCAGTAGTCCCTTCAACGTGCACCTCACATTGTCTTGTGGCCTAACACTGTAATTATGCAGGTCTGCACATTGAAATGATGAGGCGAGCCGGCCCAGCTTGTAAAGCCAACAGATCCAATGACGTAAGGCCGGCTAGACTCGGGGCGAGAAAATAAACAAGGCATGGGATATTCGGGAATGAGTACCCTGACGGGGTCTGGAGCAGCGGACCAAGCCGGTTCCCCTGTCGTGGACCAATCCTCCCGTTTCCCCCGTTTCTTGAGCCTTTGCGCTCTTCCTTTTTCTCCAACAGTGTGGCCCGGCGATGGAGGTCGTGATCAGAGGAGCGTCTTGAGTATTTCCAGGGAGACTTTCTTCCCGCTGACCACGAGGACCACCGTCTGGCCTCGATAGGCCGAGCGCGTTT
>DAISKN010000367.1:0-7011 GCA_036820975.1 Acidobacteriota bacterium
GAGCTCGATTCGGCGCGGGCGGCGCTGGCTCGAGCCGAGGACGAAGCTCGCCTGGCCGCTTCCGACGTTCATCGGGCGAAGGCGCGCGTTTCGGAGCTCGAAGGAAAGCGAGTCGAAGGTGGGTGACTCGGGGGAGGCGGCGGACCAGCTCGGTTGGAGGTCCGCTCGCCAGCCGCCCCCCCGTCATCGGGAATGCGCTCCAATGCTCTCTATCGCGGCGGACGACCGAACCCGTCAGCGCTTTCGCTCTGACTCCACCTCCGCCGCGAACGAGGGGTAACTTAGCGCGGGAGGAATCGCCGTCTCTGTGTCCTGCGGCGGGGTACTTTTTCCCCCGTCGTTCGGGGGTAAAATCCTACGGATGCGAATCGTGGACGAACGGGAGCTTCGAGAGCGGATCGGGGAGGAGCAGGCGCTCGCCGCCGTCGAGCGGGCGTTCCGCGCGCTCGCCGAAGGGAGCGTCGTGCAGCCCCCTCCGATGGGCTTCGACTTCGAGGAGACGGAAGGCGAGGTCCACGTGAAGGGCGCTTACCTGAAAGGCGCGCCCGTCTTCGCGGTCAAGGTGGCATCCGGGTTCTATCGAAACCCCGATCGCGGGCTCCCGATGAGCTCCGGCCTCGTCCTGGTGTTCGACGCCACGACCGGCTTCCCGCTTCTTCTGCTCCAGGACAACGCTTATCTCACGGAGCTCCGGACGGCGGCCGCCGGCGCCCTGGCGATACGGCTCCTCGCGCCCGAGAGGATCGAGAAGATGGCGATGATCGGAACCGGTTCGCAGGCCCGCTACCAGCTCCGCGCGATCGCGCGCATCAAGCGTCCCGCGCGGGTCTCCGCCTGGAGTCCGAGCTCCGCGCACCGTGCGCGCTACGCGGAAGAGATGACGGGAGCGCTCGGGATCCCGGTCTCCGCGGCCTCGTCCGCGAAGGAGGCCCTCGAGGATGCGGACGTCGTCGTCACCGTGACTCCCGCGCGGAAGCCGATCGTCGAAGCGTCGTTCGTGAAGCCCGGCGCCACGATCGTCGCCGTCGGATCCGACGGCCCCGACAAGCAAGAGCTCGAAGTCGACGTGCTGGGGCGGGCCGACAAGGTCATCGCCGACAAGCTTTCCCAGTGCGCGAAGCTCGGAGAGATCCACCACGCGCTCGAGGCCGGCCGCCTCAGCGAGAAGGACGTCTACGGAGAGCTCGGCGACGTCGTCATCGGCCGGCTCCCGGGCCGGGAGGGCGACGAGCTCATCGTCTGCGACCTCACGGGAGTCGGGGCTCAGGATGCCGCGCTCGCGGAGGTCGTATGGAAGGAGCTCGGATCAGCGGGATAGTTCCAGGAGGAAAGGTGTGCATCGAAGATCGTTTCTTGCCAGCACCGGCCTCGCTCTCGGCGCGACCGCCTTCCCGGCGTCGTATCGCAAGGAGGATGACTTGAACTCCATGACGGCTGCGGAGGTCGCGCGGCGGGTGCGCGCTGGAGCTCTGTCTCCCGTGGAAGTCGTGGAAGCCTGTCTGAAACGGATCGAGGAAGTCGACCCTTCGGTGTTCGCCTGGGTCCACGTGGACCGGGCCGGGGCGCTCGAAACGGCACGGAAGCTCGAGGCCGAGGCCCGCGCGGGTCAGTTCCGCGGTCCGCTCCACGGGGTGCCCGTTGGCATCAAGGACATCATCGGCGTCGCGGGGATGATCACCACCAACGGTTCGGGTGAGTTCGCCCACGAGCGGCCCGGAGCGGATGCCACCTGCGTCGCGAAACTGAAGGCCGCAGGCGCCGTCATCCTCGGAAAAACCGCGACCACCCAGTTCGCCTCCGGAGATCCAGCGCCCACGAGAAACCCCTGGAACCTCGAGCACACGCCGGGCGGCTCCTCGAGCGGCTCCGCCGCGGGCGTCGCCTCCGGGATGATGCCGCTCGCGCTCGGGACGCAGACCGGGGGTTCGGTCCTGCGGCCGGCGGCGTACTGCGGCATCGTCGGGCTCAAGCCGACGCACGGAAGGATCAGCACCGCCGGAGTCACACCCCTCGCGTGGAGCCTGGATCACGTGGGAATCTTCGCGCGGAGCATCGAGGACTCCGCGCTCGCGCTCGGTGTGCTGGCGGGACACGACGCCGCCGATCCGTTATCGGCGACCGAGCCCTCGATGGACTATCGAAAAGCGATGACCGAGGGCCGGCGGCCGCCGCGTCTGGGGATCCCGAGATCGCTCTTCGAGGACAAGTCCAGACCCGATGTGAGTGGACACCTCGCCGCCGTGGCCTCGGCCTTCTCGCGAGAAGGCGCAGCGGTGGACGACGTCGCTCTCCCCGACCCCGTAGAGAGAACTCGGAGCGCTCATGCGCTCGTCATGAGGGTCGAAGCCGCCGCCTATCATCGCGAGCGCTTCGCGAGTCATCCCGAAGGCTACCGGCCCTACATCCACGCCATCGTCGAGGAAGGCCTCGCGATCCCGGGGTTCGAGTACGCGCGCGCGCTTCGGATTCAGCGAGAGTTTCGACGGGACCTGATTCACGCTCTCGCCGGGTTGGACTCACTCCTGATGCCGGTCGCGCCGACGACGGCGCCGAAGGGGCTCGAATCCACGGGAGATCCCAGCCTGTGCGTTCCCGGAAGCTTCGCCGGCCTCCCGGCGATCGCGATTCCCAGCGGGCTGAGCGCCGAGCGTCTACCGCTTTCGGTTCAGCTCATCGGGAACGCTTTCGCGGAAGACCGGCTCCTCGCCGCGGCGGGTTGGTGCGAAGCCGCCCTCGCTTTCGACGGGATGCCTCCGGTCTCCTCAGCGCGCTAGATCGCGGGGCTCGATTCCCTTCCCCAGCTCGTAAGTGGCGCCCACCGCCCCGACGAGGCAATGATCCCGGTCGAGTCCCGCGCTCTCCCTCAGGCGGAACACAGCCTCGATCCCGGTGCAGTGCGCGCCCAGGAGGTTCTCGAGTCCCATCTCGCGGAGCTTCGTTCCCGTCCAGAGGAGATGCTCGGGGGTGGCGCGGAAGAGATGAAACCCTCCGAGAGCGGCATGGATCGGCGCCTCTTTCACCGTCTTTCGAGCGTACTCGAGGGTGTTGATGATTCCCGCGTGGCCGCATCCCGAGATCACCACGAGGCCCGATTCCGTGTCGATCACCAGCGATTGGTCTTCGGGGATGGTGTCCTCGACGAGCCCTTCGGGGCCCCGAACTCTCGAAACGTCGCTCCAGTTCCTCTCGGGATGGACCCGCGGGACCGGACCCGTGAGCCAGATCCCGGGATGGATCTCGACCGGTCCCGCGTGCTCGACGAAAGTTCCTCCGAGAGCCTGAAACTCCCTGCGCACCGTGAGGGCGCTCTCGACGGGCTCGTCGTCCGGACGCTCCCAGAAGATGCCTCGCGCGACGTGCGCCCGCGAGAGCGCTCTCGGGTTGGATTTCGAGAGCTCCCGGCGGAGGGTGACGAGCCCGCCGGTGTGATCGATGTGGTTGTGGCTCAGGATCACTTCCTCGACCGACGACAGATCGACTCCGAGCTCGCGGGAGTTCCGGAGAACCGTATCCGGGAACTTGCCGGTATCGAAGAGAATCCGCCGCCCGTCGGTCTCGACGAGAGCTCCGAAGCCCCACTCTCCGACCCCCTCGGTGTCGGAGAGCATGGTCGAGAGCACGATCACCCGGACGGAGGAGGCGAAGACGAGGAAGAGGGGCGTCATGGGTCAGTCTCCGTGGCAGCCGCAGCCGGAAGGTGCGAGCTGCATCGTTCCCGCGTGCGGCGCGCTCGGGTGGCGGGTCACGCCTCCCCCCTGGACCACCGGGAGCGGAATCTCCGAGGGCCCCAGTGGCATTTCCCGGTTGCCGGCGTAGATGGAGTGCCTCCCCTTCTCCTGGAACCAGTCGCGGGTCGACGCCACCATGTGCATGTTCTCTACGATCTTCCTCCAGCCGACCCCGGTGTTGTAGGCGCAGAAGGAGATCTCCCCTTCCTGGGTCGCGTAGGGGATGACGCACATCTCCGTTCTCCGGAAATCGTAGGTCCACAGGTCCTGGAACCACATGCCTCCGACCCAGACGATGTTCCACTCGTCCTCCTCCCTGGAGGAGCCGATGGTGCCGCCCATCTTTCGATTGACGAGCTTGAGGAACTTCGGGATCGTCAGCCCCTCGGGCATCGCGCGCGAATCGAGGTTGCGGACGAACGCGAGGAGCGCCTGGATCTTCGAGAGCGACGCGCCGCGGGCGGTATCGGTGATGACATTGACGTCGCGAAGGAAGCCCTCGACGTCGAAGAACGCGGTCAGGGGCGTCCAGGCGCGCGTCTGCCAGTTCACCACCAGGATCGCGCTCGCGCCGCAGTTCGGATGGCACGAACAGTTGAGCCCGCCGAAAGCGGTCTCGGGACCCCGGAGGTGGTCGGCGAGCCAGGTGAACGCTCCTAGAGAACCGAGAGGATACCAGTCGCGGTACACGTCGATCTTCCCGTCGTAGTAGCGCGAGAGCCCGTGGGCGAGGTGCGATACGGTGTAGCGCATCCGCCTCCGGTCGAAGTCGGAGATGTCCTCGTCCCTTCCGGTGAAAGAGACCGGCTGGAACGAGATCGCCCCGATCACGTCCGAGTGATCGATCACGAAGTCCAGGATCGGGCCCACCTGCCGGTCGTTGACGGTATTGACCACCGTGGTAACGGGAGTGATGTCCATTCCCGCTTCGAAGATTCTCTCGATGGCGAGGCGCTTGGCGTCGAAGAGATTTTTCACCTGCCGGTGGGCGTTGGCCTCGTTGGTCACCCCGTCGAACTGGAGGTAGACCATGTTGAGCCCGGCTTCCTTCGCCTGGTACGCGAATTCCGGCTCGAGGACGAACCTCAGCCCGTTGGTCGCCGCCTGCACGCTCCAGTACCCGAGGTCCTTGGCATAGCGGCAGGCCTCGAGAAAGTGCGGCGAAAGCGTCGGCTCCCCTCCCGAGAACTGCACCGAGAGCTGGCGCCTCGGCTTGAAGGAGATGGAATCGTCGAGGATCTTCCGAATCTCGTCGAGGGTGAGCTCGTGAACGTACCCCACCTGGTTCGCGTCCATGAAGCAGGGGTTGCACATCATGTTGCAGCGGTTCGTGAGATCGAGAGTCAGAACCGCGCCCCGGCCGTAACGGATCGTCGACGAGCCGTGGTGGTGGAGGTGGGCATCCTCGGAAGTCCCATAGTCCCGGCCGTAGAACCGGCTCTCGAGGACTCCGGAGAGCCTGGGATCGATCGAGAGCACGTCCTCGTAGGGACCGTGCCTCGCGCATCGCTTGCGAATGAGGATGCGGCCGCGCTCTTCGACGATGCTCGCGGGGATCTCCGCCGTGCCCCGCTTCAGGAGATCGCTCAGCTCGCGCTCTCCGCGGAGGATGGCCTCTCTCACCTCGACGACGCAGCCCGGGCAGAGCGAGTCCGTCTCCCGCGGCCAACCGAGCGGCGGCTTCGTGCGCTCGCGGCTCTTGGGAAGAGGGCCGGGAGCCCACTTCGGCTGGATGGAAGGACTCTCCGGGATCTTCTGGTTCACCGCCTGGAACGCCTGCCAGGCCAGGCCGGCGGCGCGGGAGAGCGTTTCCGAAATGGAGCTACCCATCGATGCCTCCGTTGAGCTCGACAAGGTTAGCAAAGCGCCGGGTTGCGCTTCCACCGCCGCGATCTTCGGAGCCGAATACGACCGTGGTGAGCCCGTCCGCCCAGCCCGCGTAGACGAGCGCCCGCGCCGCGGCGTGAGGCTCCCCGAGGGCGAGAAGGTTGCGCCTTCCGCGCTCGGAAGGAAATCGTTCGAGGAATCTCTCGATCCGCTCCACCCATTCCCGCTGGCGGAGGGGGCCGTCGGGCTCGATGGACGCGACTTCATCCTTGGAGACGTCCCGCGCCGCCGCGCGGAACGCGGACGCGCGCTCCGGCGTGTCGAGCGTCCCGCCGCGATCGAGGAGGGCATCGCAATCCGAGCTCGATGCCAGCACCGCTTTCACGGCGCGGCCGGGGCTTTGGCCCGCGGTCAGCGGAACGGTCGCGGCCCCGAGCCCCCAGACGGCGCGCTCGGCCAGCGCCCACTGGACCGTGAGGGGCAGCGAGAGCGCGACGAGGTCGCCCGGGCCCACCCCGAGCTCTTCCCGAAGGGCGAGCGCGATGCGGATCGAGAGCCGATCGGCCCGCCAGTCGGGAGTTTCGCCGAGCTCGCGCGAGACGAAGACGGCCTTCCGAGCGTGATACCGGGCACCGTGGAGCAGGAGCCGGTTCGTGGTATCTGCCCCGCGCTCGTCCACTCCCGGGCCGGAGACTTCGGGTTGAATGCCGAAGGGAAACGGCCGGAGGTTCAAACTCCGGCTTTCGCGAGAGCCCGGCGGGAGAGTCGGGCGAGGTAGACGCTCACCGCGACGGTCGCGAGAAGACCGAAGCCTCTGAGGACGAGCTCAAGGGTGGATGCCCCCCCCGAAGCCGCTTCGGCGCCTCTGCGGCCGAGAGACCCGAGGTAGGCGAAGATGAGAGTCGTCGGCAAGAGTCCGAGGAACGTTCCGACCGCGTAGTGCCCGAAGCTCACCCGGGTGAGGCCGAAGGCATAGTTCTGGAAGATGTACGGGAACAGCGGACAGCATCGAGTGAGAAGGACGACCTTCCAGCCTTCGTTCCCGATCGCCTCGTCCACAGCGGCGAAGGCTGGCTTCGAGGAGACCCAGCGCTCCACCCGGCGGCGCGCGACGTACCTCGAGACGAGGAACGCGAGGCCGGCTCCGAGCGTCGCGCCCGCCTGCGCCGTGACAAAACCACGCGCGAGGCCGAACGCCGCTCCGGCCGCGGTCATCACGACCGAGCCGGGAAAGAAGAAGACCACCGAAAGCCCGGAGACGAGCGCGAAGAGGGCCATGCCGCCCACTCCCCAGCCCCCGAAGTCGAAAAGGTAGGTCTCGAGCATCTATCAGGTGATCTCGTGCAGGGTCCGGAGGAAGCTCTCGTTCTCTTCCGCCGTTCCCACGGAAACCCGAAGGAAAGTTGGCATGTCCCAGGCACTTCCGTCGCGGACGTAGACGTTCTTCCCCTGGAGC
>DAISKN010000368.1:0-7010 GCA_036820975.1 Acidobacteriota bacterium
CCGCGATGCTCCCGTCGAGGCTTTGGGCGTAGGCGAGCGTCACCAAAGGCCGCCCTCGCCGGGCGGCCCGGAGGCGGGACTCCTCGAGGCGGACGTGCAGCTCCGAAAGAATCGAGCTCACGACGCGTTCCGTCATGTCGTCCGCACGCCGAGATCTGTATATCCCACGCGATAAGATGGCGCAAACGACGATGCAGGAATTCGCCCACTATCTCCTCGCCAAACGGAGCGTCGACGACCGGGCGTTGAACCGCCGGGTGTGGGACCGCCTCGCGCGAGAGCTCCGCGAGCCGAAGGCGGAGCTCGTTCGGATCGTCGACGTCGGAGCCGGGCTCGGCACCGGCGCCGAGCGAATCGCGGAATGGCGGCTGGTCGAGCGGCTTTCCGCCGTCCGCTACACCGGGGTCGAGCCTCGGAAGGAGCTCCTCGGGGAGGCTCGCCTTCGACTGCGCTCCCTTCCGTTCCCGGCGGAGGTTGCCGGGGCGACGCTCGAGGAGTTCGCCGCCCGGGACGACCATCGCGGCCGGTTCGACCTGGTGGTGGCTCAGGCCCTCCTGGATATCCTCGAGCTTTCGCCTGCGCTCGGGTCCCTCGTCGCCCTCGCCCGGCCCGGGGGACTCCTTTACCTTCCCATAACGTTCGACGGCGAGACTCTGTTCGAGCCCGGCTCGAGGCTGGACGACGAAGTCCTTTCCGCGTACCACGACACCATGGAGGAGAGGGGCTCGAGCCGCACCGGCCGCCGCCTCTTCCACGCGCTTCGCTCGATCGGGGCCGAGGTCCTCGAGATCGGAAGCTCGGATTGGATCGTCCATCCCGAGGGGGTCGAGTATCCCGCCGACGAAGCGTTCTTTCTGGAGTTCCTCTTGAGCACCGTCGAAGGCGCGGTCCGCGATCGGGTCGAGCGGGCCAGCCTCGAGACGTGGCTCTCCGAGCGGCGGCGCCAGCTCGCATCCGCCGATCTGTTCTATTGCGCGCACCAGGTCGACGTCCTCGCCCGAAACGCGTCATGACCGGCTACCTGACTCTGGCGGAGACCGGCGCCCTCATCCTTTCGCTCTTCTTCGTGGGAGTCTCCTTCGGGGGGTCGTCGCCTCTGGTGTCGTCGATTCTGGAGAGCCGCGGGGCGAGCGAATACTTCACCGGCGGTGTGGTGGCCATGCTGTCTCTCGGGCTCGCGCTCGCGAGCCCCTGGGCGGGGCGGCTCGTGGATCGCATGGGCCCGCGCCCGGTGAACGTCGCCGGAATCCTGCTTCAGGGAGTGGGCTTCGCCGCGCTTGCGGCGGCCCTCGCGACCGACGCGCGCCTTCTGCTCCCCGCGCGCCTCTGGCTCGGAATCGCGGCGGCTCTCACCTTCGTCGCCGCCGAGTACGCGCTTTTGAAAGGAACCAGGCCCTCTCACCGGGGCCGGGTGATGGCCGCCTACGGCGCGGCCTTCGGGTCGGGGTTCATGCTCGGCGTGTTTCTGGGAAACCGCGCGTTCGACGCCTTCGGGCTCGCGGGCTTCCTGTTCCTCGCGGCCGTCGCGGTCGCCATCAGTCCGCTCGCCTACTGGGGAATGCGCGGGATGGTCCGCGACTCGCCGCCGGGCGAGGCCGAACGGACGCCGCTCCCCATGCGGCGGCTGTTCTTCGCGCTCTACGGCGCCGTCGTCTATGCCGTCCTCGACGTGGCGATGATCGGCACCTATCCGGTCGAAGGGCAGAGGCTTGGGCTCTCCCGGGTGCAGTCGCTCGACGTCGTCGGATGGATGGCTCTCGGCACCGTCGCCATCCAGCCTTTCGCCGGGTGGCTCGCGGACGCGATCGGAAAGCGCCGGGTTCTCCTGGGTCTCGCCGGACTCGGCTTCGCCGCCTCGGCCGCGGCGGGCGCGATCTCCTCGCTCAGGCTTCCCGAAGCGCTGACGACGGCGACGATCGCGTTCGTTCTGGTCGGCGCCGCCGTCGGAGGAATCTTTCCGGTGAGCCTCGCCCTCCTCGGCGAGAGAACTCCGCCTGCGCTCCTGTCGCGGGCGAACGCCGCGTTCTCGACGGTCTTCGGCTACGCCTCCCTGATCGGGCCGATGGTCGCGGCGTTCTTCATCGACCTCGTCGAAGGCCTCGGTCTTCTGGGATGGGCCGTTCCCGCGCTCGCTCTCGTGACCTTCGCCGCGGTGCTGCCTCTCGCCCTACTCGACCGGAACGGCGAGCGGTCCGGCTTCGTTCCCCGGGCCGCGTGAGACGCCGACGTCATCGAGAACGACGACGCTCCCCGTCTCGCTCGTGAAGAGAAAACGAATCGCGGCGATGCGAGCGGGGTCGACCTCGGGGTTTCCCGCGAGAAGCCTCTCGAAGGGGATCTCGTAGCTCGAAAGCGTGGGCTCCCAGGCGCGTCCATGCGCCTCGCGGCTGAGCCAGCCGAGCTTCAGGAACTGGATCTCGAGAGGCATCGCGATCGGCCGGATCCCGGAGAGATCGACTCTGCTTTCTTCCCCGTCGAGGTCCTCGACCTCGATCTCGACCGACGGGACTTCCCGCGGGCCATCGTTCTCGTCCCCGGGGCTCGGGGTCTCGGTCGAGACGCTGAGGAAGAACGCGAGGCGCGACGTGGGATCGAACGCGGCTCCCTCGTCGGGGAATCGGATGGCGTAGAAGGCGCTCGACGGTCCCCGGCTCTCGGGCGTCCAGCCGAGAACGACCGCGCTCGTGCCCTGCTTCTGATCGTCGCGGAACAGGAGCTCTTCCTCGCGCCATACGGCGAGCCCCGAGGTCTCGACGCGCGCCCCGGGGTAGGTCGCCGTAAGGACGTCGAGGTCCTCTTCGAAGGTCGCGAGCGGAGCTGTCCGCGAATCGGAGAACTGGGAAACGAGCTCCATGTCGGGGAGCCATGCGAGGCCGACCCTCGGATCGCGGAAGAGCGGGACGTACTCCAGCCGTTGATGAAGGGTCGCTTCGAGAAACGCCGAGATGGAAATGCGGGCGACCTGGCGCTGCGCCTCCCCGTCGACGATGGGAGCGAGGTTCAGGAGCCAGGAGTAAGGCGGCCCCGAATCGAGGCGGCCCCAGACGGTGTTGAACTGTCCGTGGTTTCCTCCGTGGAGATAGAGGCCGGCCTTGAAATGGTACTCGTCGCCTTCGAACTCGATTCGGCGGAACTGCCGCAATCCGTGGAAGCTCGCCTCGTCGCTGTCGTAGGAGCCCTGGAGCGCGAGGAAGCTCACGTTCTCGAGCTTCATCCGGCGCGGGTAGCGGGCGTCGATCTGGGCGATGGCCACGAGCGATCGGATCCCGAAACCGTAGTCGAAGGAGACGGTGGCGTCGTCGGGAAAGTGCGGGAGCCGGTTGAAGGCGGCGGCGATGGCGACCGCTTCGCCCCCGCGCGAATGCCCGACCAGCGCCACGCGATCGAGATCCGTCTTGCCTGCGACCGGGTGGCCGGGCGTCCGGCTCCACTCGCGCCACTGCTTCAGGTGCTCGAGGAGCAGCCACGCACGCAGCGGCATCTCTTTCCCGCGAAAGTCCCCCGACCACGTCCCGTTCACGTAGTTCTCGTCCACGGAGACGGTGGCGAACCCGCGGCTCGCGAGAAGCTCTCCCAGGTACGCATAGCCCGGGTCCGAGTGCTCCTCCATCCGGTGGTTGCCGTGGACCACCAGCACCAGGGGAAACGGGCCGTCTCCCCGCGGAAGCCAAACCCTTCCGTTGATCGGAGCCTCCTTCAGGGAAAAACCCCAGTACCCTTCGCGTGCCCGGGCGCGGAATCCTTTCCACTCCGGAAGGAGCTTCGTCGCGTCGACGCTCCGCGAGGTCCAGTCGGCTTCCTTTCCGTACTCCGGGCGGCGGGAATCCGTGCCGCTGCCGTACGTGAGGCTTTCGAATACGGAGTCCCCTTTCTCCCCGGGGTTCGGGAGGTCGAGCGCCGGTGGAATCGGACTCTCCTCGGCAGGGCGACGACTTCGGGCGGCGGGATAGGGGTCGTGCCCGTCGCTCGCGAGAAACGCGACGCCGAGCGCGTCGACGGCGAGAGCCGCGAGGACCAGGCCCACCGCCTCGCCACCAGGGCGCCCGCGAGGCAGCCCTGAGCCAGCACCAGGACCGCGATCGAAGGGTAATAGAGGCGGTGCGGAAATCCGAGCTGGGTTTGAACCACGACGATTAGGACCGCCGCCGACCCGAGAAACACGAGGACGCGGGAGGGAACCCGGCCGCCGAGTGACACCGCCGCGCGCACGAGGAGAAGGCCGAGGTAGAAGACCAGGGCGCCGGCGAGAGCCCCCAGGGCGATCTCGAGGGCAACCGGAAGGCCGCTTCCCAGGCCGTAGCCCACGAGAGCCGAGAGGCCGAGCGCGGTCGCGGCGATTCCGACCGCGGCTCCCCTCCAGAAGCTAGGGGCCAGATTCACGGGCGGTTCTACTGTCGCCTCAGATAGTCGTCCGTCCCGTCGAGCCAGTCCTGACGCGGCGGCGTGAAGAAGTCCACGTCGAGCGTGTCTTCGAGGGCCTCCGCCTTGTGGGGCACGTTCGACGGCAGGACCAGCACCTCGCCCGCGTGCACCACGATCGGCTCGGCGTCTTCCGAGCCGATCCAGAACTTGAGCGCGCCCTCGAGGACGTAGGTGAGCTGCTCGTTCTCGTGGTGATGCAGTGGAACCACGCAGCCCTTTTTCATATACACGTGGGTCAGCATCGCCTTGTTGCCGGTAATGATGCGCCGGTCCAGGAACTCGGTGAGCTTCTCCTTCGGGAGGTCGTCCCACCGGTAGTGCTTCGCTTTGGATTGCTGCATGGCTGCTCTTTTTACTAGACCCGCGACGGCTTGACAAGCCGCGTCGCCCGCGGTGCAGAATGGCGTCCGGATCGAACCGTATGACGAAGGGTCTCCAGAAAGTCGAGCGAGAGGGCTGGTTCATCGACATCGAGACCCTCGACGTCAGAAAGCGCCCGCACTGGGAGATTCGCTGCCTCATCCGGCGGCGAAAGGACGAGCGCGAGGAGGAGCGGAAGCACCGCTTCTACGTGAGCTCGGAGCTGGAGGAGAAGCTCAAGCTCGAAACCCTCCCCGAGGCGCGGCGCGAGGATCTTCTCGCCCGGGCGGCGAAGAAAGTCGTGCTCAGGGAGTTCGAGGAGATCTTCGCCGAGCCCGAGGGAGGGCTCGATTCGCTCAGGCCCCTCAGAGAGGCGGACTTGCAGCATCCGTAGAAGCCGACTCTGGAGCTCCAGCTCCTCCACGCTCTGTTCGAAGACGATATCGACGGGGATGCCCTTTTCCGCCACCCGGTCCAGGCCTGCTCGAGCCGGGCTCACCACCTGGTGCGCTGGAAGCGGCCGTCCGAGGCGGCGGCCATCATCTCGCGAACAGACTCGTAGGCGAGTCGGGCGAGATCTCCCAAGGGCTTCCGATGGAACAGGAAGTAGGGCGTGAGCACCTTCGGGAGAATGAAGACCCACTGGGCGTGAGCAACGTCGGCGCGAATCCTGGTCTGGAGCAGCTCGGGAGAAGAACGCCGCACGCTTGGCTCCCGCCTTCGCCAAGGGCTGCAGCGGGGCACAGGCCACAGGGGGGACAGAGTCCGCAGCCTTTGCAGGAGATCCGTCATCGAGGAGCGCCCTCCGCGCCCGCAAGGCGGGGGGGCCCTGTTCCAGATTCATCCCTTCGCCGCGCATCCCCTTGGGTCGATAGACCGACACGCGGATCCGCGGGAAACGACGCGAGACCTCGTAGTGCTCTTCGATCGCGGTGCGCATTTCGGCCGTCCACCACTCGTCGGTAATGGGGTTCTCGGGAGCATCCCGCAGCACGACGATCGGAAACCTGCGGGACGCCATTTCCCTCAGGAACGGCCTCTGATCCCACTTTCCCAGCCGCGCGAGCTGAGTGAAGATGAAGGGCTGAAAGTAAACCTCCTTGCCCGCGATCGGCAGCATTCCCAGGTACTCGTCCGCCAGGGCGGGTCCGTCGGCCCGCGCGATCATCTCTCGCAAGGGCTCGAGCTCGTGGATCGCTCCGAGCCGCAGCTCGGCCTCGGCAAACTGCGGCGATTGGAACAGCAGCAGAAGAACGACCTGGGCGCTGATCAACGAGAGCACCACCTTGCGCCTCATTCCCCGCTGCGACGCAACGATCACTCCCAACGCGAAGCAGAGGCCGGCGAACAGCTCGAAAAAGTAGTTGACGTTGGACCCGACCTTTCCCGCGGTCACGGCGGACAGGGCGGCGCCGACGAGGTACGGGGCCCCCAGGGACCACGCGCTCGTGCGACCCGCAGCCCGCACGAGGACCAGCGCCCCTGCGACGAAGTAGAGGGGCATCAAGGCGACGAGAAAGAAGACCAGGTGTCGCACGATCTCGAAGCGGTATTCGTTGACGTTGGCGAAGATGATGTGCCTCACGAAGCCGCCGTCCGTCGCCCAGTTCAGCAGGAGCAGAAGGCCGAGGCACCCAGTTCCGAGCAGCAGAACGAGTCGCCTGGCTTCCGGGTAGGAGCGTTCGGTGACGAGCCAGGCGAGAGCCGCCATGGGAGCCGCGAGCCCATAGGATTGTCGAGTGTAGATCGCCGCGGTGAGCAAGGCCGCGCTGGCGACGAGGTGCGCGCCTGATGTCGGTCGATGGACGAGAAGGGCGAGACCTGACCAGCTTAGGCCCAGGGCCAACGAATCGACGCGATTCAAGCACGCCCAGAACGAGACCATGGGAATGGCCAGGAGGCTCAGCCCCCCGATCACGGCGGCCAGACGGTCCCGCGTCAGCCGGTACAGCGTCCATGCCAGCGACGCCGCGGCGGCGACGATGCTCGCCGCGGAGAGCAACCTGCCGTACCAGAACGACGGGCCGAATAGCGCGAGCGCGGGAACTTGGACGAGCGAGAAAAGAGCGGGGAAGTTCCAGATGACATAAGGCGGCGTGGTCAGGTCCGGCGGATACACCGTCTCGAGCCGCGCCAGTCGCACCGTCTGGTCCAACATCGCGGCCTCGCCGAAATCGAGGGGAAACGGAAACGGCACCAGGGACGACGCCGACGACAGGAAATCGATG
>DAISKN010000369.1:0-7008 GCA_036820975.1 Acidobacteriota bacterium
GCTCTCCGTCTCCTGGAACAAGAGCGCGGCGTCGCCTCTCCCGGGTAAGCCCTACGTCGCCGGGATGTCGGCGCGAGGCGGCTTTCGCCGGAGCGAATTCGGGATGAGCTACGGGGTTGCGGATGGCCTGGTGGGGGACGACGTCGAGCTCCTCGTCGAGCTCGAAGCTCACCGTCGATGAAGCGGTTCGTCCTCGCTCTTCTCTCCCTCGTCTACTGGAACGCGCTCTTCACCTTCGAGAACGTCCCCTCGACGCCGGCGATGCGGTTCGTTCCCAGGCTCTCGGTCGAGCTCCTGGTCCTGGTCCTCGCCCTGGCCGCGGCGAAGGAGATGGGGTACTCGCTCTCCAGGCTCGTCCGGGCGGGTATCGCTTTCCTCCTGCTCCTCGCGTTCGCGGCCCGCTACGTCGACGTGACGGCGTACGGGGTTCTGGGACGCGAGTTCGATCTCTACGGAGACTTCCCCCATGTTCATCGCGTGCTCGAGATGTTCCTGGAAGTGATGACTCCCGCACTTGGGCTCCTGGTGGTCTCGGTCCTTCTCATCGCGGCGGGCCTCGCGTTCTTCCTCAACTGGGTGGGTCTCGGCGCCCTGGATCGCGCGCTCGAGAACGCCTCGCGGCGGCGCGGTCTCGGCGCCGCTTCCGCCGCGGGCATCGGCGCCTTCCTCCTCTGGGGAGGGGCGTTCGCCCAGCCGGTTTCCGCGATCGCGGCGCGGCAGACGGGACACCTGCGCGAAGGCCTGTCGGCGGCGCCCACGCTTCTGGAGGTCGACTTTCCCGCGCAATCCCTGGACTCGAATCTTTCCCGTCTCGCGGGCGCCGACGTCTTCCTGATCTTCGTCGAGTCCTACGGAATCACTCTCTTCGAGGACGCGCACCACTTCCGGATCGTCGAGCCCCGCTACCGCGAGCTCGAGTCGCGGCTGCGGGAAGCCGGCTACTTCTTCTCCTCGAGCCAGATTCAATCGGCGACGTTCGGCGGCGGCTCCTGGCGCGCGCACGCGACGCTTCTCTCCGGCGTCGACGTCGGATCCGAGCACCGGTACAACGCTCTTCTCGCGTCGAAGCGGAGGACGCTGGTCCATGTCTTGAAGGAAAAGGGGTATCGCGCGGTCGCCGCCGAGCCAGGGATCAAGTGGTACTGGCCGGACGGCCTGTTCTACGGCTTCGACCGCATCTACGACTTCGAGGCCCTCGACTACCGGGGCCCGCCCATGGGTTGGTGGAAGATTCCCGACCAGTTCACCCTTTACCGCCTGTACAAAGACGAGATCGCGCGCGCCGAGAAGCCCCTGTTCGTGAAAGCCTCGCTCATCATGACCCACATTCCCTACTATCCGGTTCCCGCTTATGTCCCGGACTGGAGCCGGTTCGACGACGGCACCGCGTACCCGGCGGGCCTGAAGTCGGTGGCCCACGACGCCTATCGCGACCTGATGGAGCTCTCGAGCTGGTACGTGGCGGCGGTCGGCTACGAGCTCGACGTTCTCGAGGGCTTTCTCCAGAGCTACGTCCCCGACGGAGCGCTCGTCATCATCGTGGGAGACCACCAGCCGCCGAAGCTCGCGACCCACGACAACGACAGCTGGGCGGTCCCGATGCACGTGCTCAGCAAGCGCGAAGATCTGGTGCGCGCCTTCGACGCCCTCGGCTTCGAGGAGGGCCTGGTGCCGCTCGAGAAGGGCTCGCTCCACATGGCGGACTTTCTCGAGGGCTTCCTCGAGATCTTCGACGGGGTGGCGACGGATTGAAAGACGCGCTTCGGCGGGAGTGGGCGCTCCTCACCGGAGCCGGGGTCGCGGGGATCTCGGCGGCGGCGTACTTCCGGCCGTCCTCTCTCGCGGGCGCCCTCCCGGTCTGGGCCTGGTGCTCGTGGCTTCTCTACCGGGGGCTTCCCGACAACCGGAGGAACGGAGCTCCGGGGCTTCTGCCGGATCTGGGCGCTCCCACCCGCATCACGATGCTCCGCGGCTTCCTGGTCGCGGTCGCGTCGGGGTTTCTCGCGGTCCCGGCCGTCGCCGCGCCCGTCTACACCACCGCGGCGATCCTCGATGGGATCGACGGGCGGGTGGCGCGACGCGCGAAGCGCGAGACAGAGCTGGGGTCGCGTCTCGACATGAGTGTCGACGCCCTCGGCATCCTCGTCGCGACTATAGGGGGAATTCTCCTTTCGAAGCTTCCGATCGCGTACGCCGGCATCGGGCTCGCCCGCTACTTCTTCGTCCTCGGGATCGCCGCGCGGACGCGCGCGGGAAAACCCGTTCGAAGCCTCGACGACAGAAGCCTCCGGAGGTTCCTCGCCGGCCTTCAGATGGGGTTTCTCGCCGCAGCCCTCTGGCCGCAGGTTCCTCCGGCTCTCACGCTCGCCGCGGCCTATCCGTTCGGAGCCGCGACTCTCGCCATGTTCCTGCGAGACTGGCTCTTCGTTTCTCACCGTCTTCGAGAATCGCGGTGAAGCTCGATGAGGAAGCGCTCGATCTTCCTCATCGAGTCCTTCCATCCGGGATGATCCTCGAACGCTTCGTAGGCCGCGAGGCTCATCTGAGACAGGAGCGCCCGGTCTTCGAGGAGCGATTCGATTCGCCGGGCGAGGCTCCAGGCGTCGCCTGTCGGAACCAGGAATCCGGTGGACTCGTGCCGGACGATCTCGTCGGTCGCGCCGGAGGCGGAAGCGATCACCGGGAGTCCGAAGCACATGCTCTCGAGGTAGACGATACCGAAGCCCTCGTAGCTCGAGGGCACCGCGAGGAGCTGGGCGGACCGAAACCGCTGCTCGAGGCTTTCTCCCGCGAGCGCCCCGTGAAAGCGTACCTGTCCTTCGAGACCGAGCTCCCGAACCCGTTCCCGGACGGAGGCGGCGTAACTTGGATCGTGCTCTTCGCTTCCCACGACGTCGAGCCGGAACGGGCGCCCCGCGAGCGAGTGAAGCGCTTTCAAGAGGTGATGCAGCCCCTTGCGAGGGATGAGGTTTCCGACGAACAGGATCCTCAGATCGCCCTCCTCCGCGGCGCGGGCCACGACGTCGGCCGCGGTGAGGGCTCTCGGGAGTCGATCTCCGCCGGGAGTGGCGACGACGCTCCGAGTCTTCCTTCCCAGGAGGCTTTCGACCGTCTGCCGGGTGGTCTCGCTGTTGAACACGAAGGCGTCGACCGAGAGGAGGTAGCGCTTTTCGACGGCGCGGTAGAGATCGTTCTGCCACTCGGGCCTCTCTTCGCTCGAGCGCAGGTGGTGCACGATGCTCACTCGAGGTGCGTCGACGCGGCGGCGAAGGCTCTGGTTGAGGTGAAAGAGCGACGGATGGGCGAGCTCGTCCTCGAGAAGGACGTCGAACGAAGACTCCGCCAGCCGGCCGCGGAGCCCGTGCGAGAAGTTCTGCGCCAGGTTCAGCGCGTAGGAGCGGAGCGGAATCGAAACGACGTCGACCGCATGTCCGGCGCCGGTAAGGTGAGCGACCAGCGTCCGGTCGTAGAGGTTCCCGCCGGAGAGGACCTCGAGACTTCCGTAGACGACGAGACCGACGCGCACGCGGCGGTCATTGTATCAATCGCTCTTCGCCCCGCGCGCGCCCTTGCTCTTCTGATGCAGGTGCGCGGACTTGAGAGCGGTAGGGGCATGCTCGGCCACGAGCTCGAGGAGCTGGTGATCGACGGGGGTGAACCCGTTCTTGTGCGGGAGGAGCTGCCAGATGGCGATGATCCCGATGCTCTCCGACTCGCTCCGGAGCGGAATGACCGCGAGGGGAATGTCGGACGAGCGCTCCCGCTCTCCCATGGTCTCGAAGTAGAACGGTCTTCCCGCCGACGCCACCCGCCCGAGGTGGCCGTCGCCGAGGGCGACGGTCTCGGGATGCTTCACCGTCCCGCCCCCGGTCACGCGACGCAAGACCTTCTGGCGCGGGTCGAGGAGGTAGATGGCGAACTCCTTCCCGCCCACGAGCTCGACCATGATGTCGCGCACGATGCGCATGACCTCGGCGGCGTCGAGCGAAGCGTGCAGGCGGTGCTTCGCCACGTACAGGTTGGAGATCGCCTCGTTCTGATCCTGGAGCTGGCTGCAGAGCTCGTTCAGCGAGCGGTTCTCGGTCTCGAGCTGTCTGAGACGATGCTCGAGCTCGACCACCTGGGCCAGGATCTCGGCGTCCACCGGAGGGGTCCCCGAAGTCCCCGGAGCGCCGTCACTTCGACTCTCGAGCTTCCCGACGCGGGTGTCGAGGTCGGTCAACCTCTGGTAGATGGCCCGGATGTGGTCGGAGACGCTCTTCGTGGTTTTCGTGGGCTGACTCATCCGCGGAGACCGGTCGATCGGTTGGAAGTGGCTCTCTAATCATTGTGAAGAACCGGGGCTTTGAGGTCAATCCCCGCGGATCGCCTGGACCGGGTGGATCGAGGCAGCCCTGGCGGCGGGAACGACGGAGGCCAGGAGGGCCACCGCCGCGAGAACGCCGGAAACGGCCGCGAGAACCGAAGGATCGGTAGCCTCGACCCCGTAAAGGTGCTGTTCCAGGACCCCGCCGAGGAGGAGCGCCCCCCCGAGTCCCAGGGCGAGCCCGAGCGCGATGATGACCGCCCCCTCCCGGAGCACCAGCTCGAAAGCCGACCGGGTCGTGCCGCCGAGCGCCATCCGGATTCCGATCTCGCGGGTCCGCTGGCTCACCAGGTAGGCGAGAACGCCGTAAATTCCGACGGCGGCGAGGAACAGGGCGACGGCCCCGAAGCTCGCCGAGAGCAGGATCGACGTCTTGCGGGCCACGAGAGACTGGTCGACTCTCTCCTCCATCGTCAGCAGGTCGTAGAGCGGAAGCTCGGGATCGACGGCGCGGACGACTTCCCGCACCTCCGCGATCACGCTCTCGGGCGCGCGTTCCGTCCGGACGACGAACGTCATGTAGCGCCAGGGGGTCTGTCGATAGGGGAAGTAATAGGCCCCGATCCGATCGTCGGTCCCGACGAGGCCGCGCTGTCGGATCGACCCCACCACCCCCACGACGCGGTGCCAGGTCACGTTCTCGCTCGGGCTCACCAGATCTTCCGCGCTCTCGGCCTCGTACATTCTCTTGCCCACGGGGTCCGAGTCGGGCCAGAATTTCTTGGCCAGCTGTTCATCGACCAGGATCACGTTTCCCGCCGTCCCGTCGTCGCCCTCTTCGAAGAGGCGACCGCTCAGTAGCGGAATCCCCATCGTCTCGAAATACCCCGGGGTCACATCGGTTTTGGAGGGAGAGATCAGCGACTCGCCGGGGGCCATCTGGTAACCCTCGGCCATGATCACGCTGTCGTTGTAGCTTCCGCCGAAGGGGATCACGGTGGTCGCCCCCGCGCTCACCACTCCGGGGAGAGAACGTATGCCCGCGAGGGAGCGCTCGTGAAACGCGATGAAGTCCTGATTTTCCTCGTACCGCCCCGGCGGAAGGGTCACCGAGGCCGTCACTACGGACTCCGGTCGAAACCCCGGATCGATGGCGAGGACGCGTCGAAAGCTCGCGAGCAGCAGCCCCGCCCCGATGAGGAGCACGAGGGCGAAGGCGACTTGAGCGACGACGAGAGTCTTCCGAAGCAAGGCCGCTCCTCGTCCGCCCGTCGAGGTGCGACCTTCCTGATGGACGATGTCGCTCAGGTTCATGCGCATCATTCGGACTATGGGGATGAGGGCTAGAAGCGCCCCGACCACGATCGCCGCCGCCACGGCGGCGGCGAGAGAAACGAAGTCGAGACGGATCTCGGTCCCCCGCGGGAGCTCGTTGATTCCGAACGCTCGAAGCGCTTCGATGAGGAGGATCCCGATGCCGACGCCGACCGCGGCTCCCGCGAGCGCCAGCAGAACCATCTCGGTCACGAGCTGCCGGGCGATGCGAAGGCGGCCGCCCCCGATCGAGCTCCTTATGGCGAGCTCTTTGAGACGGGTCTGGGATCGAACGAGGACCAGGTTCGCGACGTTCACGATCGCGATGAGGAGGACTGCGGCGACTCCGCCCCAGAGGAGGTGAAGCGTGCCGCGAAGGTCGCGCACCACGTCTTCCTGCAGCGGGACGGCGGTCGTGTGGAAGCCGGCGTTGATCACGATCTCCCGCATCGCCGGGAAGCGCTCGAGGTTCACGGCGTTGAGGGCGTCGATCTGGGCCTGGGCCTGCTCCATGGTCGCGTCCGGCGCGAGCCGTCCGATCATCTCCCAGTTGTTGCTGTGTCGAGAGTCGTCGGACTTCTCCTCATCGGTGAAGGCCGTAGGGATGACGATGCGCGTTTCGGGCGAAAGAAACAGGAACTCCTCGGGAAGCACCCCGACGATTTGGTGGGGGCTGCCGTTCACCCGTATCTCTCTGCCGACGACGTCCTCGGCGCCTCCGTAGAGCTCCTGCCACAGCGGGTACGTCAATATCGCCTTGGTCTCGTTTCCGACCTCGCCCTCCTCCTGGAGGAAGACCCGACCCATCACCGGCGCCGCCCGCAGGAGCGGTAGGAGCGAGGGGGTGGCCCGCATCGACCGGACGCGACGCGTCGCCCCGGGGTCGCCCACGGTCAACCCCTGGAAACGGAAGATCGCGAGCTCCTCGATTGCCGGGACCTCGCGCTTGCGATCGTAGTAGTCCGGCACGGCGTTGTCGGTCCGGATTACGCCGGCGTTCGGATAGCTGTTGTGGATCGCGATCACCCGGTGGGAATCGGGGAAGGGAAGGGGTTTCTGGAGGACCGACCTCACGATGCTGAATACCGCCAGGTTGGCGCCGAGCGCGACCGCCAGGGTGAGGACCGCGGTCAGAGTGAAGCCCTTGTCCCGAAGAAGCAGCTTGATCCCGAATTTCAGGTCCTTCGTCCAGCTATTCATGAAGGCCTCCAAGCGTACAAAAATGCCTGCATGTCGTAACGGAAACTCCCGGAGAAAGGTTCCTGTTATAGAATTCCCGGCCTGTGGTTCCCGTCACCCTCCTTGCCGCTTCCGTCGTTCTTCTCTCGATCGACGGGTTGAAGCCCGACTACGTCCTCTCGGCGGACTCTCATGGCCTCGAGGTCCCG
>DAISKN010000370.1:0-6992 GCA_036820975.1 Acidobacteriota bacterium
GGGTGCTCACCCACCCTCCCATGGCACCGAGAGAGAAGAGCCCGCGCGGATTGAGCCAGAAGTACCCGGTGAAGCTCCGATCGTTCAACAGGTACGTCGACTCGTTCTCTTTGCTCGAGTCGTTCCCGAGACCGTAGAACCGGAGGGAGGTGAAGTCCCGGTACTCGCCGCGGAGCTTGAGCTCGATCCGGCGCCCGATCTGCGGCGGGGGGACGACGAACTCCGCGTCCGCCATGGTGTAGCCCTTGGTGGACCAGCGTCCGTTCGCCTGGAACTGAAAGTACTCGTTCTCGAGCCCCCGGATGTATCCACCGCCGAGCACCGTGCCCGAGCCGGAGGGCATGCCACCGATGACCGGCCGAAACCCCCGCCAGCCCTTCTGGAAGATCTTCTGGGGGAAGCGCGCGTCTTCGATGCCCTTGACGCGAGCCTCGGCTTTCGTGATTTCGTAGGGCGCGAGGCTCTCTGCCTTTTCCCTCCGCTTCCTCAGGAGCAGCTCCTCCCGGGTCTCGGCCTCGGGCTCCTGCGCCTCTAGAGCCGGAGGGACGACGAGCGCAGCCAAGATTCCCGAGCCGGCGAGCCAGCGTATGAGTTTCATCGACCGGTGCACGGCCGCCCATAATACAACGGCCGAAGACTGGAAACCGCCACGGGATATCCTTCACTCTTGCGCATGCTCCTGTCCCGCATCGTCGACGTGCGACCGGGCGAGGCCGCCCGCGTCTCGAGGATGTTCGCCCTCCTGGGGCTCATCATCGCGACGAACTACGTCTTGAAGCCGGTGAGGAGCGCCCTCTTCCTCAGCCAGTTCGGCTCTTCTCAGCTCCCTTACGTATACATCGCCGTCGCCGTCTTTCTCGGTGTCGTCGCCGCCGCCTTCGCCCGCTTCGGGCCGCGCGTGGACCTCCCGAGATTCATCGTCGGGATCTCCTGCTTCTTCTCTTTCAACCTGATGCTCTTCTGGCTCGCCGCGCTCCGGGGGTGGAGCTTCACCGGGTTCGTCTTCTACGTCTGGGTGAGCACCGTCATCGCTCTGCTGCCGTCGGTGTTCTGGCTCCTCGCCAATTACGTCTTCTACGCGCACGAGGGCCGGCGCCTCTTTCCCGTGGTCATGGCGGGAGGGTTGTCGGGCTCCATCCTCGGTGGAGGGGCGACGTCGCTCCTGGTACCGCTTTTGGGCACGACGGGAATGATGCCGGTCGCAGGGGTGCTCTTTCTCCTGATAGCTCTCCTCACCTGGATCACCGCGAGCCGGGAGCGCGAACGAATGAGCGAGCGCCGCGCGGACTTGCGCCGTCAGGAACGAAGCCGGAGCTCCCCCGAGGACGAAAGCCCTTATCGCCTCCTCGCGCGCTCCCGCTACCTGACGAGGGTCGCGGCGCTGGTGCTCCTCACGAGCCTGGTCTCGACGCTCGTGGACTATCAGTTCAACTCGGTGGTCGAGAAGTCCTTCGCCACCGAGGACGCGCTGACCCGATTCTTCGGAGCGTTCTTCGCCGCCATCAACGTCCTCGCGTTCATCCTGCAGCTCGCGTTCTCCGGACGGGTATTGAGCCGCCTCGGCGTGGGCGCCGGGCTGATGGCGCTTCCCCTCGGCCTTTTGGGCTCGTCGTTCTCCTTCGTGCTCCTGCCGAGCCTGGTCACCGCGTCTTTCCTGAAAACGGCCGACGACGGCCTCAGCAACTCGATGAATCGGGCGAGCCTCGAAGTGCTCTACCTTCCGCTCGCGCTTTCCGTCAAGAACCGGCTCAAGATCTGGATCGACCTCTTCGTCGAACGGGTGAGCCGCGGGTTGGGCGGTCTCTTCATCCTTGGGGCCACGGCGGTCGGCTCGCTCACCGCTCCCGAGCTCGGCTATGCGGTGCTGGTCCTGCTCGTTCCCTGGATCCTTCTGGTGGTCTCGCTGCGGCGGGAATACGTCGCGACCCTCAAGGCGTCCCTCGCCCGCCGGGACATCAGCGATCTCGATTCGGCCCTGCGCGACCCCGCGAGCCGCGGGGTGTTCCGGCAGATCCTCACCGGCAGCGACGCACGGGAGATCGCGTACGCTCTGTCCCTCGTCGAGGGCGCCGACGACCCCGAGTTGCTCGAGGAGGCCTCGCGGCTCGCCTCTCACGAGAGCCCCCAGGTTCGAGCGGCGGCTCTCCGCGTTCTCCAGGCGACGCCCGAGCCGGTCGGGATCGAGGACGTCGAGAGGCGGGTCTCCGACGAAGACCCCGCGGTCGGCGCCGAGGCTCTCGCGCTGTGGCTTCGCCTCGAGCCCGAGAAAGCGCGGGACGCCTGCGAGCGGCTGGTGGAAGCGGGCGACGTGCCGAGGATCTCGGCGGTTCTCGATTGCCTCGAAGGGAGGGAGACTCCGGCGGACGCGCCGCTCGCGCGCCTCGTGGCGCGATACGGCCCGAGCTCCTCGGCCGCGGAGCGGAGGCTGGCGGCGAAGGCACTGGGCTTCGTCCCGCCGGACGCGGCGGCGGAAGGGCTTCTGCTGAAGCTTCTCGAGGATTCCGACGTCGAGGCCGCGCGCGCCGCCGCCCTGAGCTCCAGAACGCATCCGTCGGAGCGGGTGTTCGACGCCCTGGTCAATGCTCTCGCCCGGCGGCCTCTGCGCGCCCAGATCCGGCGCTCCATCGCCGGCCTCGGACCCGATGCCGTCCCGAAGCTCCAGCACTACCTCCACGATCCCAGGCTCCACCCGGCCGCGAGACGGGCGATTCCCAGAGCGATCGCGGAGATCGAGGACCCGCGGTCGGTGGAGGCGCTCTTCGCCATTCTGCCCGCCGAGGATCCGCGATTGCACTATCAGGGGGTCAAGAGCCTGGCCCGTCTCCGCGCTCGCGGCCGGTCGCTTCGATTTCCTCGCGCCGAGGCCGACCGGCTTCTGATCTACGAGCGCGACTCTCTCTTCGAGCTCGCGCGTCTGGAGGCGTCGATCTCCAAACGCCGGGTCGTGGCGGAGAGCCACCGGCTTCTGATCCAGGTGCTGGACGAGCGCATCGAGTACACGCGCGAACGCATTTTTCGTCTACTGGGCCTCACCTACCGACAGGACGAGATCGCGAACCTCTGGAACCGGATCGTAAGCGGCCCTACTTCGGTGAAGGCCGCCGCCCTCGAGTATCTGGCGAACCTCCTCTCCCGCACCCACCGGGTCACCCTCTTCCCGGTGATCGAGCAGACGACACGGCTCGAGGCCGGTCGCCTCCGCGAGGCTACGGCGAGCTCGGAGCTCGTGACCGTTCCCTTCGTCGAGGCTTTGAGGCTTCTCTCGGAGTCCCGGGACTACTGGATCGCCGCCTGCGCTGTGACGGTGGTCGGCGAGCTCGGGCTCGCGTCGTTGAGGACGCAAATCGAGAGCCTTCGAGAGCACCCCGGGGCCATCGTCCGCGAGGCGGCCCTGCGGGCATCGACGCTCGCTCAGAACGGCACGAGGGTAACATAGTGGTCGTAGCGGTTCTGGATCTCGGAGACGTAGCGAACGGTCTCGCTTCCGCGAACGTAGCCGTAGCGCGCGCGCCGGTAGTAGCGGGGCTGGCTGAGCAGCAGCATCGCTTTCTCGGTATGGCCGAACCACTTGTCGGGGTCTAGACCCTCTTCCGCCGCGAGCCGACGGGCGTCCTGAAGGTGGCCGAAGCCCGCGTTGTAGGCGGCGAGCGCGAAGCGGAGCCGGTGCTTCAGCGGGAGCCGCGGCTCGAGCCGCTCGAGGATCTGGTGCATGTAGCGGACGCCCGCCTGGATTCCGGCTTCGGGGTCTCGGAGATCCTCGATCCCGAGCTCGAGGCCGGTCGACGGCAGGATCTGAAAGAGGCCGCTCGCGCCGGCCCAGCTTTCAGCGTCGGGGTCGAAGAGGCTCTCCTGGTAGGCCTGCGCCGCCATGAGACGCCAGTCGAGACCGTAGCGCTTCGAATGCTTCCGCAGGAGCTCGTCATAGGGTGACAACCGCCCGCCTCCCGGGGCATTCCTCGCCTTCGACCGGTCGAGGCCGCGGCTCTTTCGGAAGTACCGCTCCCGGGCGTCGTTGAGCTCGAGGCTGCCGACGATCTCGGCCACGAAGCCGTCCAGGAACTCCCGAAGCCGCGGGTTGCCGGGCCGCAGGGCGAAGGCAATCGGCTGCGGCTGCCCGGCCGAGAGCGAGAAGGCGGCCTCCACGTCGTCGCGATGAGGGAGCTCGGCTTCGAGAACGAGGCTATCCACGACCGCGAGCCGATACTCGCCGCTCCCGACTCGATCGAGGATCTCCTCGTACTCCATGTCCTCGGGGATCGGCTCGATGTCGAACGGACCGACTTCCGGAATCCATTTCAGAAGCGTCTGATAGTGGCTGCTCGACTTCCAGGCATGGACGGCGCGGCCCCGAAGCTCGTAGACGCTCGCGATCTTGTCGACGGTGCGCGTCCTTCTCACCACGACCTCGTCGGCGAAGAGATACGGTCGGCTGAAGGCGAGAGACTCGCGGCGCTCGGGGGTGGCGGTGAGGGTTGCGGCGATCAGGTCCCCCCTGCCCTCGAGAAGCCACTCGAAAACGAGATCGCGGGAGGGGGGGACGACGAGCTCGAGACGCACTCCGAGCTTCTTCGCCGCCAGGCTCGCGATCTCGTAGTCGAACCCCATTTGCCGTCCGCGGTAGAGAAAGTAGTGGACGGGGTTGTTCAGCGTAATGACCCGAAGCGAGCCTCTCGCCCGGACGGAGTCGAGGTCCCCCGTGGTCAGATCGTCGGCGCGATGATCCGTGAGCTGGCTCTCGATGATGAAGGCGTCGAGCGCGGCCACGAGCTCCTGCGCCTCGTTTCTCACGACCCAGGCGAGCTCGCGCCCCCGGGCGAGGACGAAGAGAGGCTCGAGATCGGAGTTGTAGGTTTCGATCGAAGCGAGGAGGTTGCTGTCGACGACGGTGAGCGGCCGCTCTCCCCGGCTGACCTGATAGGCGATCGTCTCGGTATCAAGGGTTTCGTCGACGAAGACCATCTGGATTCCGATCCCGCGGGCCCTCGAGAGATCCCTCAGGGTCTCGGCGAAGGACGAGCTCCGCCGTACGTGGATCTCCCTGCCCGCGAGCGCCTCGACGTTCCGAGGGAGATCGGGCTCGCCCTTCCGGCCCACGAGCCACTCGTCGACGATCGCCGTAGGAAGAGTGAAGCGGAGCCTCCCGTCCCGTTCCGGAGTCACCGTGAGCTGCGCCGTCACCACGTCGCCGTACCCCTCTTCGAGGCGCGCCAGAATCTCGCTGCGGTCGTCGACGGAGACGAACTCGCACCCGAGGCCGAGTCTCGCGGCGAAGGCCCGGGCCATTTCACGGTCCTCGGCGCCGGGCGCCCCGGCTCTCTGGAGGTCGTCCTCGGCGAGCGTGGGAACGAGAACCCTCAGGGTTCCCCGCTCCCGTATCTCGCGCAGATCGCCTCCGGCGATGTAGGGATCGGGCGCTTCCTCGACTTCGGGGGCACAGGCGAGGACGAGCGAAAGGGTCGAGAGGGCGACCGGCAGACTCTTTTCCCGGCGGGCGTGGATGGAACGATTCATGGCGCGCTGCTCTCGTCCGAATCTTCGCCTGCGGGCCCTCGGGGCCCGCGAACGCGGGGATGTTACGGGCGACCAACCGCTGGCGCAAGCGGGTGCGGTAACATGACGCCTGCCGTCCCGAAGCCGTGCCCTACACCCTGGTCGAAAAAGTACTGCTCCTGCAGAACGTGGATCTGCTCTCCGAGTCGAGGACGGAGGACCTCGCGGTCCTCGCCGCCATCGCCGAAGAGGTTCTCTATCCCGAAGGGGCGGTGGTCTTCGATGAGGGGCAGCTCGCCGACGGGCTCTACGTGGTAATCCGGGGAGAGCTCGTGCTGACGCGGGACGGCAAGGAGATGAGCCGCCTCGGCGAGCGCTCCGCTCTCGGCGCCTGGGACCTCATCGAGGGCGGGCCGCGGGTCTTCGGGACCTACGCCGCGTCGGAAACACTGCTGCTCCGGGTAGAGCGGCAGGACTTCGACGATCTTCTGATGGACTATCCCGAGCTCGGTCAGAGCATCCTGAAGGGGCTCGTCCGGCGATTCCGGAGGCTGGTGCGTCCGGCCACAGCGTGAACGCCCATCTGCGTTAGAATCCCGATGCGCGCGGAGCCCGGCCGCCTTCGCTCCAGCTTCGGCGAGCCTCGCCGGAGCCCGAAGGGCGGAGGCGGGAAGGGCCGTCCTCCCCGAGCGGAAGGGAGACGAGCGATAAGGAAGGCTGAGAACCCATGCCGAGATCCGATACCCCCGTAATCGTCCTCGTTGACGACGAGGATATGGTCGTCACCAGCATCAAGAGCTTCCTCACGCTCGAGACCGACTACGACGTGAAGGGCTTCACCAATCCCGCGGAGGCCATCGAGTTCATCAAGGGGAACCGGGTGGACGTGGTGGTCTCGGACTACCTGATGCCGGAGATCGACGGAATCACTTTCCTCTCGAGGGTGAAGGGGATCCAGCCCGAGGCGACGCGCATCCTGCTCACCGGCTACGCCGACAAGGAGAACGCCATCAAGGCCATCAACGACGTCGGGCTCTACCAGTACATCGAAAAGCCCTGGGAGAACGACGACCTCAAGCTCATCATCCGGAACGGCCTCGAGAAGCGGATCCTGTTGAAGAGGCTCGAGGACAAGATCGCCGAGGTGAACCGCGCCCACGACGAGCTCATGAGCCTGCAGCGCGATATCCTCAAGGCTTTCGCATGACCGAGAGGGCGGCCTCGATTCTCATCGTCGACGACGAGAACATGGTGCTCTCATCCCTGCGCGGCTTGTTCATGCTCCAGACGAGCTATCAGGTTCTCGAGGCCGACGACCCGAGAAAAGCTCTCGAGGATCTCTCCCGGACCCGCGTCGATCTGGTGATCTCGGACTTCCTCATGCCCCAGATGAACGGCATCGAGTTCCTGAAGGAGGTCAAGAAGCTCCAGCCGGAGGCCATCCGGGTCCTGCTCACCGGCTACGCCGACAAGGAGAACGCCATCAAGGCCATCAACGACGT
>DAISKN010000371.1:0-6990 GCA_036820975.1 Acidobacteriota bacterium
GTCTCCGGGATTCTTCGAGGCGCTCGGCGTTCCCATCATCGCCGGCCGCGATTTCACCGAGGCGGACCGCCGCGATTCCGAGCCGGTGGTCATCGTGAGCCAGAGCGTGGCGCAGAGGATGTTCCCGACCCGCGAGGCGCTGGACCGCCGATTCCTCTGGACCGATCCCGTCATGGAGTTCATCGAAGTGAGCACGGGTCCCCGCCGGATCGTCGGCGTCGCCGCGGACGTGGACGACGAGAACATCGTGCCCGGGCCGGCCATGACCGTCTATCACCCCTTCGAGCAGGAGATCGGCGGCGGCCGTCTCTTCGTTCACGCCCGCACGGATCCGTACGCGCTCGTCCCTCCGTTGACCGCGATCATCCGCGAGCTATCGCCCGAACAGCCGGTGGAGCGTGCGGCGACGCTCGAGGACGTACGGGCGGAAGTGCTCGCCCCCGATCGACTGAACGCCCTCGTCTTCGGCGGCTTCGCGGCGGTGGCGCTGACCATCGCCGTGGTCGGTGTCGCCGGCGTCCTGGCGTTCTCGGTGAGCGCGCGGACGCGCGAGTTCGGCATCCGGCTCGCGATTGGCTCGGCGCCGAGGCATCTTCTAACTGGCGTACTCGGAGAAGGCGCGGTGATCGCCGGGGCGGGCATCGTCGTGGGAGCCGCGGGAGGGCTCGCGCTCGCCGGTCTCGCCGCCGGCTTCATCCCAGGCATCCGCATTCCGGGGGCGCTGGCCATCGCCGGCGCGGCCGCGATTCTCGTCGCCGCGGCGATCCTCGCGTCTTTCGTGCCCGCCGCGCGGGCGTCGCGGGTCGACGTGATCCGGGCGCTGCGTTCCGACTAAGCCGGCCGAGCGGGCTCGATATCCACCTGGATTTGGCGCCATCGCCCCTGACGGAATCTCAGCACGCTCAGTGCCGCCCGGGTGACGTGGCCGAGCACGATCGCGAGCCAGATGTCCCCAGGCTTCAGCCCGCGCGTCGCCTGAAGCCACGAGCACAGGCCGATGGGTACGGCGATTTGGGACACCAACGAGATGTAGAGCGGACTGCGTGTGTCGCCGGTGCCCTGGAGCCCGCCGGTGTAGCTCAGCGCGACGGTGACGAAGAGTCCGGACACGCTCAGGTAGCTCAGCAATTGTCCGCCGATTGAAGTCACCAGCGGTTCGGTCAATCCGAAGACACCCAGGAGATAGCCGGGAATCAGAAGGAACATCGCCCCGACGATTGCGGCCAGGCCCAGTCCGATACGGGAGGCCACCGCGACCCCGTGCATGGCCCGGGCGGGGTTGCCGGCGCCGAGATTCTGTCCGGCGATCGTCGCCGACGCTCCCATGAGCGCCACCGAGGTCCAGGTGATGAGAGAGAAGAGCTCGGTGTAGCCGACGGCGTAGGCGGCCTGCGCCGCGGCGCTGTGCTCGAGCGATCCGATGAACCGCAGCAGCAGAACGCCGGCGACGTTCATGGCGATCCCCTGTATTCCGGTCGGCAGCCCGAATCGGAAGAGGGAGCGGATGATCCCGAAGTCCGGGGCGATGTCCATGCCGCGATGGAAGTGAATCACCGAGCCCGGCGCGAACAGCCGCCGGACTCCGTACGCCGCGACCAGGGTACTGCTGGCGACGGTGCCGAGCGCGGCGCCGATGGTGCCGAGCCGGGGGATGAGGAGGACGTTGAAGAGGATGGTGAGAGCCGTCATCGCGATGCCGAGGCGCAGAGGCGTCCTGGGGTCGCCCGCGGCGCGGAAGGCGCCGCTCAGCATGAAGAACATCATCATGCCGAGAATGCCCAGGAACATCGCGCGCAGGAAGGGGAGAGCCTCGTGCCGCACCTCGGGCGCGGCGTTGACGACGTCCAGGAGCGACGGCGCGGCCGCGTAGCCCACCGCGGCCATGAGCACCGACAGGGCGATCGCGACGAGGAGCGCCTGGTAGACCACGCGGTCGACCTTCGCGGACTCGTTCGCGCCCGCGAAGCGCGCCACCAGGACGGCCATCCCGCTGAACACCGAGCTGATGAAGACGATGACCACGAGGATGATCTGCCAGCTGACGCCGATGGCGGCGTTGGCCGCGTAGCCGACGAAGTGGCCGACCATCGCATGGTCGATGATTCCCTGCAAACCGGCGATGATGTTCTGCAGCATCGTCGGCCACGCCAGGCGCCACACGGCGGGGCCGATCGGGCCTTCCACGATCGACCGGTCGAATCGCTGCAAGATCGGAGGCCGCTTAGAGCTTTCGGAGCGGGAGGAGATCGGTGAGGCGGCCCTCGCGCAGGTAGAGTCCGAGCCAGACGAGCACTCCGAGCACGATGTGCACGTACACCGGATCCCCGACGCGCCAGTGGGTGCAGATAGCTCCGCCCAGGTATCCCGTCAGCAGAATCGCGCCCAGGACCGAGGTCGCTGGAATCAGGTAGATGACGACGCACGATATCTCGAGGACCGCGAGAGGCAGGGTCATCGATTCGGGCAATCCAAGATGCGCGAGCCCCTCCTCCAACTCGGGCCCACCCAGGAGCTTCAGGACCGCGCTGAACACGAACGGCACCAAAGCCAGACCCGAGAGCACCCGACCGACCCACACCATCTTTCCCGTCACCTTGGCCATGCGAACTCCCTCGTTACTCTATCGTCGATCGAGCTCCCACGAGTTCGACACTATCACCGAAGCGCGGCCGGCGGGGGGAGACCTAACCACGGGGAAAGTCGCGGGGCGACCGATGAGTTCGGGCTGTCGCGAGGGTCTATTAGGGCGTGGCGGGCTGAACCGTAATCAGCAAAGGAGGGCCGATGTTTGGCAAACGGATTTCGGAATACCTGGTTTTCCAGAAGGTACCCCTGGTACTCATCGCGGCCGTCGGCGGGGCTCGGCTTTTCCTTTCCCTTGCAGGTCTCTCGAACGGTACCGTCGCGTGGCTGTCGATGAACGCCGTGGGCTGGGCGGCGGCGCTCTACTACGGGGTCGCGGTATACACCAGGGGATTCGGGAGCTACAAGCAGATCCTGCCGCTGGGTATCTTCCAGACGGTGCTCCAGCAATCGATCGCCGTCGTCGGCATCCTTCTTTCGATTGCAGGACTCCCGAACGTCTATGCGGCTCCCGAGTACAGTTTTGGCGCCCACAGCCAGGCTCTCCATATCCTGGCCCACCTGACCGTCGGCATCCTCGTTCCGCCGCTCCTGTTGTGGGGTGTGGCCTCGCTGGTCCTGTTCGTCACGAAGAGGGTGGCGCCTCGAGAGTCCGTATCCTCGGCGGGAGCGGCCTCGTCCTGAACTTCCGAACCTACCCGGGCTCCATCCCCTTGGCCCGAATGACCGGCGCCGCGGCAGGGGCGGTCAGGAACCGCAGGAAGAGCCGCCCCGCCTCGGGATGACGGCTGTTCGAACCGACCACGGCCTGGAACACGGTATAGACCTGGACTTCGGCGGGAAGCGAGCCGGCGAGCTCCACGCCCGGATGGGGGAGGATCTCGCTGATCTGCGTGAACCCGAGCTCCGCCTGGCCGGACGCCACCGCTTCGGCCGCGGTGACGCCGGACAGGATCTTCGTCTTCGCGCGCATCTCCGCGGATATCCCGAATCTCTCGAAGGTGCTCCGCACGATATCGGCGGTGACGCCCTGGCCGACATACGCGATCGACCGTGCTTCGAGGAGAGTGCGGCGGAAGGCTTCCGGGGTCGAGAGGTCCGGTCTTCGCGCGCCCTTCCGGATCGCGACACCCGCCCCGGCTCGCGCGATGGTGGTCCTCGAGTCGGCCTCCACCTTCCCGAGAGCTACCAGGTCGTCCACGAGCGCGCCGGTGAGAAAGGCCACGTCGAACTCCTCTCCCTCTTCGATCCTCGACTTCAATTCGGCGGAAGGCGCGAACCGGAAGACGAGGCGGAGGTTCTCGGTCCCCTCGAACGTCGACGCCAGGGCCTCGAGCACGGCCTTGGTGGCGTTCGAGCTGAGAACCGTCAGCTCCACCGGTTGAATCGCGCGGCCGATGGCCGTCAGGGCGAAGCCGATGCCCGGGAGCGCGACGAGGAACCGCCTGCGCGGCACCCCCGTACTACTCCGGCTCGGGAAACGGCAGGGCCGCGCCCGCGGGCAGGGGATAGCGATCCACGTTCAGAACCATCGACACCAGGTCGTAGTACGCCATGTTCGCGATCAGATCGATCACGCCCTTCTCGCCGAGAAGATTGACCGCCGCGGCGAAGGTCGGGTCGCTGACGCGGCGGCCTTCCCGCAGCTCCGTGCAGAAATCGTAGACGACGGCCTCGTCGGGCTGCATCGAGGCCGGACGGCGTCCGGCATGGATGCCGTCGATCACCGCCGGATCGAGCCTCGCCTCGAGCGCGAGCGACTTGTGCGCGTACCATTCGTACTGCGAGGACCAGAAGCGCGCGGTCATGAGGATCGCCATCTCGTTGAGGCGCCGCGGCACCGACGTTTTGAACCGGACGTACTCGCCCAGCTTCTGCGCGTGATTGCCCATCTCCGGGCTGCGCAGCAGGGCGTTGAACGGACCGCTGAGGGACGTCCGGGTTCCCGCGAGCAGATCTTGGACCATCGTCTCCTGCTCGGGCGTCAGCTGCTCGAGAGTGAGAGGCGCGAATCGATCACCGCGAAGGTTGAGATCTTTCATCTGGTACGCCAATGGCATGGCCGCGCTGGCGAGCAGGATCACCGTGACGAGAACCCGCCAGGACATGCCGCTCTCCTCTCTTTGGGCCGCCGCCAACGCGGCTGCTTCGGAAGGACGCTACTTCAACTCCGAGGATGCGTTCAAGCGCTTCGATCCGAGAAGCCCTGCCCCGATGGCAAGGCGTCCAGTGCCTGATCTACGTCGATTTCTGGAGAGCGGCCTACGAGGCGATAGGAGCCCAAGATCCGGAGCGGAAATCTTGGCGATCGGTCTGTCCCGTGCTAACCATGAGGCATGGTGAATGCGGCGAACCTCGAGGATCATCGTAAGGTCATCACCGGACACTGCTACCGCATGCTCGGTTCGGTCGTGGACGCGGATGACGCGGTCCAGGAGACGATGCTCCGCGCATTCCGGAGCCTCGATCGATTCGACGGACGATCGTCCCTGCGAACCTGGATGTACCGGATCGCGACGAACGTGTGCCTCGACGCCCTGACGGACCGCTCGCGTCGCGAACGCCCGATCCTGGCGGGCCCGGAGGGAACGGTGAACGATCCCCTGGTGGAGCATCCGCGCACCCACTGGCTCGAGCCCGTGCCCGATGCCCGGGTGCTGCCAACGGACGCCGATCCGGCGGAGCTCGCGATCCTGCGCCAGAGCATTCGCCTCGCTTTCGTCGCGGCGCTGCAGCATCTGCCGCCGAGACAGCGCGCGGCGCTCCTCCTGACGGAGGTTCTCGGCTGGTCCGCCGCAGAGGTCGCCGAGTGTCTCGATACCACCGTCGCCGCCGTGAACAGCGCGCTTCAGCGCGCCCGGGGAACGCTCACGACGCGCAATCTCGAGACCTCGGGAGCCGCGCTTTCCGGGGAGCAGTCGCGTTTGCTCGAGCGCTACGTCCAGGCGTTCGGGCGCGATGACGTCGATGCGCTCACCGCCCTTTTGCGGGACGACGCGACGCTCTCCATGCCGCCCTATGCGCTGTGGCTTCGCGGTAGAGAAGCGATCCGCGCGTGGCTCCTGGGGCGGGGCAGCGGCTGCCGCGGGTCGCGGCTGGTCGCGACCGCGGCGAACGGTTTGCCCGCGTTCGGCCAGTACCGGCCCGGTGTCGACGGCGCCCCGCACCAGCCGTGGGCCCTCGCCGTTCTCGAGCTCTCCGATGAGGGCATCGTCGCCTGGAACTCCTTCCTCGATACCCAGACGCTCTTTCCTCGTTTCGATCTTCCGCCGCGGCTCGCCTCCTGAAAGACCGTGCGCGACCGATGAGTTTCGGCGTGCGGTCGGTCTAACAGGAAGAGGAGACGAGAAATGACCGAGAACAACTCCCGTAAGATTTTCGTGAATCTGCCCGTCCGCGACCTGAGCCGGTCGATGGAGTTCTTCCGACGGCTCGGCTTCGACTTCAATCCACAGTTCACGGATGACAAGGCCGCCTGCATGGTCGTGAGCGGGGAGGCGTTCGTGATGCTTCTCTCGGAGCCCTTCTTCAGGACGTTCACGAGGAACGAGGTCTGCGACACGAGCCGCGCGACCGAGGGCCTGTTCGCGCTCTCGTGCGGAAGCCGGGCAGAAGTCGACGAGATGGTCAGGCAGGCGGTCGCGTCCGGAGGCAGGCACGCGATGGACGCGATGGACCACGGGTTCATGTACAGCTGGAGCTTCTACGACCTCGACGGGCACCATTGGGAGGTGCTTTGGATGGACCCCGCCACGATCCAAAAGTAGCAAAGGAGTGTGAGCGATGCCAGGCAAGCAGAAGATTACGACGTTCCTGTGGTTCGATGGCAATGCCGAGGAAGCCGCGAACCACTACACTTCCATTTTCAGGAACTCGAAGATCTGAACGTGGCTCGGTACGGGGACGCCGGCCCGGGACCCAAGGGCTCGGTCATGACGGTCACCTTTCAGCTGGAGGGCCAGGAGTTCATCGCCCTGAACGGCGGCCCGCATTTCAAGTTCACGGAAGCGATATCCCTGCTCGTGAATTGCGAAACGCAGAAGGAAGTCGACGAGCTCTGGAGCAAGCTTACCGCCGGCGGCGAGGAGTCCCAGTGCGGCTGGCTCAAGGACAAGTACGGCTTGTCCTGGCAGATCGTCCCGAAGGCGTTGTTCGAGCTGCTGCAGGATCCGGACCCTAGGAAGGCAAAGCGGGTCATGGAGGCGATGCTTCAGATGAGAAAGATCGACGTGGGGCTTCTGGAGAAGGCAGCGGCCGCGGCCTAGACGCTTCGGCGGTCTCAACGATAGGCGGCGGCCTGGATTCGGTAGAGCTCCGCGTATTGGCCGCCCTTGGCCATGAGTTCCTCGTGCGTGCCCACCTGGGCGAGGCGGCTTCCGTCGAGGACGACGATGAGGTCGGCCATCC
>DAISKN010000372.1:0-6977 GCA_036820975.1 Acidobacteriota bacterium
CGCCATGGTGTCCCTGAACATTTCCGCATACTCTTCCCTCTCCCCGGCATCCACCCGGGGGAACTCGCGCACGGGCGCCATCTTGTGTCGATATCAAAAATTGTGGGGTATGGCCGCCGGAATTGCAACCCCCGTGCCACGAGCTCGAGGTCGAGCCTGCGAGCTCGACATCGCTCTGGTGCAGTGACTTATGGGGATTTTCGCCGGTTTGCCGCCCGGAAGACTATCCCAAACCGGGACGGGGATTGCCCCGAATCGATGACGGGAAATCACTACGATCAAAGAGCTTCCATTCGGCTGCACTCGTGATGGAATTACCCAACAGGGATAATTGACAGTATGCTGTCGTAAAGGTGATATGCTGTCATCGTGCGACGCGACGCGATGCCCCAGCGAGTATTGGAAGAATCTCTCGCGCTTGCTCGTGTCTACCAGGTTCGGCGGGAGCAGACCGCCAGGGTCGAGAAACAATCCCGTGCCCGGTGGGAGGTTCTGGTCGAGGTGGGATCGGGGCGAACCGTACCGCAAATCGCGCGCCGAATGCGGATTACCCGCCAGAGCGTGCAGCGCGTCGCCGACCTGCTCGCGGAAGCGAAGCTCGTTCGCTTCGAGCCGAACCCCGACCACCATCGCTCCCCGATTCTGAGGACCACCGAGGAGGGCTCGCGGCTCCGAGAGCGCCTCGAAAGAGGGGTTCGGGGTTGGGAGCAGACGGTCGAAGAGCTCGTGGAGCCCGAAGACCTGGAGACCGCGCTCGTCGTCCTGCGCGCGATCCGATCCGGCCTCGAACGTTGACGTCCCGCGAAATAGAATCGCTCCACGCGAAACGTCACCCTGGGTATCGCAGCTTTGTTGTTTCCTCCGATTCGGCGACCGGCCCCGAGGAAACCCCTGGGGTCGAGGGCTCCTGGGACCTGCGCTCCTACCAATTCGCCGACGGCCCCGTTGGAACCGTCGCCGAGGCCGGGTCCTACACCGCCGAGTTCACGTCCGACGGGCACGTCAGCGCCCGCGCGGACTGCAACCGATGCTCCTCTTCCTATTCGGCGGCGGGGGCGAGCCTCGAGATCGGCTCTCGCCTGCACCCGCGCGTACTGCGGCGAGGCATCCCTCTTCGACGAATACGTGGCTGCCCTGGACGGCGCGATCTCGTTCGAACGGTCGGAGCTCGGGCCTTCTGATTCGGCATCCGCGCGGAAGCCTGCGCTTCGTGCCCGGGTCTTAAGTTCTCCGATGGCGGCCGGAGCGCCGCATCTCCCGGTGGATCGCGCGCCATTTCTGTTTTTGCGCTCGCTGCGCCGACTCATCCTGTCGCAGCTGGAGATAGCGAAGCTCCTTCTGAAGAGCGCGGAAGCTCTCGAGCCTTTCCTCGGAAAGCGTTCCCTCGGCAACCGCCGCCAGAACCGCGCACCCGGGCTCGCTCTGGTGCGTGCAGTCGGAGAACCGGCACTCCGCCGCATGGCGGGCGACGTCCTCGAAGGCGCGCTCGAGGCTTTCCTCGGAGCCGAAGAGCTGGATCTCGCGGACCCCGGGGTTGTCGATGAGGAGTGAGCCGCCGGGAAGCACGAAGAGCTCGCGGTGGCTCGTGGCATGCCGACCCCGGGAGTCGCCCGCGCGCACCTCGAGCGTCTTCTGCGCCTCCTTTCCGAGGAGGTTGTTGATGAGGGTCGATTTCCCCACTCCCGAGGAACCCACGAGAACCGACGTCTCTCCCGATCTGAGCCGGGACCGCACCTCGTCGACACCGCGTCCATCGAGGGCGCACAAAGGGAGCACAGCGACCCCGGCAGCCACGTCCTCGATCTCTGCCACGCTCGAAGCGACGTCGGCGCACAGATCCAGCTTGGTCAAGAGGACCACGGGAACCGCTCCGCTCTCCCAGACGGTCGCGAGAAAACGCTCGAGGCGTCTGGGGTTGAAGTCGGAGTCCAGGCCCATCGCCGCGAACACCACGTCCACGTTGGCGGCGACGACCTGCTCCCGCGTCTGCCTTCCGGCGGCCTTGCGCGAGAGCTTGGTGCGCCGTGGAAGAAGCGCCTCGATGCGATGGCCGACCGAATCGACTGCGACCCAGTCCCCGACCGTGGGATAGTCCTCGGTGCCGCGAACAAGATGGCGGAATCGGCCCGAGAGCGTTCCCGGGCTCTCGCCCGACTGCCGCGCGAGCCGGTAGGATCCTCCCGAAGCCAGAACCACGCGCGCCGGCTCGAGCGCTGGGTCGCCTAGCTCGGCGAAAGCCCGTGAGAAGAAGTCATTCCAGCCGTAGATCTCCAGAGACATTTTCGATAACCTCGACGATTTCGTTTTGGAGACGGACGGCGAACGCCGGACGGCGAAGCCGTCAGTAAAGCTACGGCAGGTCAGACAAGCATAGGCTGCGGGGGAAATTCTCGCACGGACCGGGAAGGACGGCAAGCCCCTCAGCGAACGGGTGCCGCCTTCAGTCGGGCGCTCCGCTCGCGAATCTCGTCGTAGAGCCGATCGAGAGGCACCTCGACCTTGCTCTTCGTCGCGCGCTCTACGAGCTCTACCATCCCCTTTTCCAGAGAGCGCGGGCCGGGAACAACGCGCAGCGGGAAGCCGACGAGATCCGCGTCCTTGAACTTGACCCCGGGCCTCTCGTCGCGGTCGTCGAGAAGGACCTCGTAGCCTTCGGACGCGAGCTTCTCGTAGATCTCCTCCGCCTTCTTCACCGCCGCCTCGTCCTTCAGCGAGACCGGGGTCACCACGATCTCGAGGGGCGCGACCGACCACGGCCAGGCGATGCCGTCCTCGTCGTGATAGGCCTCGATGACCGCGGCCACCAGGCGCTCGACGCCGATTCCATAGGAGCCCATCACGACGGGGATCTCCTTCCCCTGCTCGTTCAGGACCCGTAGCTTCATCGACTCCGAATAACGGAGCCCGAGCTTGAAGATGTGACCGAGCTCGATCGTCTTCTTGAGCTCGAGGGGGCTTCCGCATTTCGAACAGGCGTCGCCGGCGACGGCGTTCCGGAGGCTCGCCCATTTCACCTGCGGGAGATCGCGGGCCACGTCGACGTTTCTCACGTGAAAATCGTCCTCGTTGGCGCCGGTCACCATGCCCCGCCGATCCTTCAACGCTTCGTCCGCGTAGACGGAGACCTCCCTCACCCCGACCGCGCCCAGGCTCCCCGGCATAGCTCCGAGAGTCTTCCGGCACTCCTCGGGGGACGCGGCCCGAAACGCTGCTTTGCCCGTCGCTTCGGCGACCTTGACCTCGTTGAGCTCGTGGTCGCCGCGAAGGAGAAAGAGTGTCGGGACGTCCTCGACGACATAGACCAGGGTCTTGATCTGCCGCTCGGGCTTCGCCTGAGCGTCGAATCGGGCGAGCTCGTCGATGGTGCGCACCCCCGGCGTCGGGAACTTCTCGACCGCGGGGACGGTTTTCGGGTCATCGGCCTTCGACGCCACCGCCACCGCTTTCTCGAGGTTGGCGGCATAGTCGCAGTGGGAGCAGAACACCGTCCAGTCCTCGCCCGCCTCCGAAACGCTCATGAACTCGACGGACTCGCTCCCGCCCATGGCGCCCGAGGAGGCCTGGACGGCGATGGCGCGAAGGCCGCAACGCTCGAAGATCCGCCGGTAGGCTTCCGCGTGCCGATCGAAGGCGACGTCGAGTCCCGGGAAATCCGCGTCGAAGCTGTAGGAGTCCTTCATCGTGAACTCGCGGCCCCGAAGCACCCCCGACTTCGGACGGGCCTCGTCCCGCAGTTTGGTTTGAATCTGAAACCAGATCTGCGGGAGCTGCCGGTAGCTCCTGAGCTCGTCCCGGGCGATCGCGGTGAACACTTCCTCGTGGGTCATCCCCAGGCAGTAGTCGCCCTGGCGGCGATCCTTGAGCCGGAACATCTCGTCGCCGATCTGCTGCCAGCGGCCGCTTTCCTTCCAGAGCTCCCCCGGGTGGATGACCGGAAGGTGGAACTCCTGTCCGCCGATGCGCACCATCTCCTCGCGGATTACCGCTTCGACCTTGCGCGCGGCCCGAAGTCCCAGGGGAAGCTTGGAGTAGATCCCGGCGGCGAGCTGGCGCACCAGGCCGGCGCGAAGCATGAGCTTGTGGCTCACCGCTTCCGCATCGGCGGGATCGTCACGAAGAGTCGGGATGAAGATCTTGGACCATCTCATGGGACTCGCATGATATGGAGGACCCGCGGGCGAGGCAAATCCTGGGATAAGATGCCCCGGATTCTCCGGGAGGACACGATGTCGAGGAAAACCCGTAGCGCCATGCTCGTCTCGATTCTCGCCGCTTTCGTCGCCGTCTCCGTCTCGGCCCAGACGTACTTTCCCGGTCGCCACGACTGGAAAAAGCGCGCTCCCGAAGAGATGGGGATGAGCTCCGAACGCCTGAAGGAAGCGATCGATTTCGCCGCCGGGAACGAATCCGACGCTCCGAAGGATCTCGCTCTCGCCCACGAGCTTTCCGCCTTCGCCCGCGAGCCCTTCGGCCAGCGCATCGGACCGACGACGGTGCGTGCGCCTTTGAACGGACTCGTCGTTCGAGGCGGCTACATCGTCGCGGAGTGGGGGGAGACCTCGAAGGTCGACATGACGTTCAGCGTCACCAAGACGTTCGTCTCGACCGTCGTGGGGCTGGCGTATGACCGGGGCCTCATCGGAAGCCTGAACGACCGGGCGAAGGACTACGTCGGGCCCGAGTTCCAGGACCTCTTCGCGAGCGAGCACAACCGGAAGATCACCTGGGATCACCTGCTCCGGCAGACGAGCGACTGGGAGGGGACTCTCTGGGGCAAGCCCGACTGGGCGGATCGGCCCGAGGGCGATACGCCGGCGGACTATCCGAACCGCAGGAAGCACGAGCCGGGCACGCGGTACAAGTACAACGACGTCCGCGTCAATCTTCTGGCGCTCGTGGCTATGAACGTCTGGCGGCGTCCGCTGCCGCAGGTGCTGAACGAACACGTCATGGAGCCCATCGGCGCCTCGAGCACCTGGCGCTGGCACGGCTACGAGAACTCCTGGGTGGAGCTCGACGGCGAGAAGATGCAGTCGGTGAGCGGCGGCGGACATTGGGGCGGCGGCATGCACATCAGCGCCCGCGACCTCGCGCGCTTCGGCTATCTCTTCCAGCGAAACGGGGTCTGGGGCGAGCGGCGCGTCATTTCCGAGGAATGGATCCGGATGGCCCGCGCTCCGGGAGTCAACCCGAACTACGGCTTCATGAACTGGTTCCTGAACCACCCCGTCGCCGAGGATGGAAAGCCGGCGGCGAAGCCGATCCCCGCGGCGCCGGAAACGTCGGTGACGTTCCGGGGCGCGGGCGCCAACATCGTCTACATCGATTGGGAGAACGACCTGGTGGTCGTAGTGCGCTGGATCGGAGAGGGTCTCCCCGAGTTCATCGCGAAGGTGCTTGGCGCAATCCAGGCCCCGAGCCCGACCGAGAACGAGGCGCATCGTTCACCGGGCCGATAGCCGCGGTGTAAGCGACTCGAAGCCGCGTGCGGTAAGAGAAGAGGTACTCCAGCATCCCGTTTCGCAGCTGGAAGCGGTGCTCGACGTTGAGCCCCGGCATGCATTTCAGAAGATCCTGCTCCACGTAGCGTGGAGAGGGAACCACCCGTTCCTTCGGCCCCTCGCACAGGAGCGTTCTCGCGTCTTCGATCCGGTAGCGTCGCGGCGCCGCCGGCATCTCTCGCCCGGTAGCGATGAGCGCGTGAATCGTCGTGCCCGGACGGAAGAAGGGCTCGAGGCTCCGAAGAAGCAGGCCGAGCCTGTCGCGCTGGAGGTAGTTCAGGAAGTCCCAGGCCAGGACGAGATCGAAGTGGGTTCCGGGCTCGACTTTGACCAGCTCGGAAAGCGCTTCAGGGCGCGACGGCGTGAAATCGGCGACCGTCAGCCGCGCGCCCCGCCCGAGGAAGAACTCGAGGTTCGTGGGGTTCGCGGGCCCGAGGTCGAGGACCGAGAAGCCCTTCCCCGCCGCGCTCTCGAGCGGCTCCACGAGCTTGGGAAGCGCCAGCGAGCCCTGGCGTGCCACTTCCCAATCTCGTGGAACCCGGATCGTGACTCCCTCGCGCCGGGGCGGCTTCGGGCGCCGAGAGAAAAAACCCATCCTCAGACCCCGACCCGAGGCGGAGTCGGAATAACGGGTTGGTCGGAGACGGTCGATCCCTTGGAGGCCGGAAACGATGCCGCTGGCTGCAGCGACGCGCCCTTCGCGCTGGATCGAACCGCGGAGTCGGACTGCATGTCGATACTTCCCTTGAAGTGACAGCCGTTCTCGAGGCTCACGCTCCTCGCCGTGATGTTGCCTTCGACGCGACCACTCTCGAGAAGCACGACGCGATCGGCGCCGGTGAGATTGCCTTTCACCAAACCCGCCACCTGGATGCTCGCGGCCTCGATATCGGCTTCCACCCGGCCCTTCTCGCCGATGGTGACGTTTCCCTGCCTGATCGCGATCTTGCCCTCGATCCGACCCTCGATCACGAGATCCTCCTCACCCTGAAGATCCCCTTTGAAGAATAGAGTCGAGCCGATCCGCGCCGGCGTCCTCACCGGCGACGCAACGTTGACCGTAGGGGGGCGTGGGGGAGTGGCAACAGGCGGACGCTCTTCCGGGAGTTCCGCTGGATTCGGTTTCTTCCACATGTTCTTTACCTCCTTGGAGAAAGTCCTAATTGTGAACCAACGTCCCCACTGGGGATTGTGCGTCATGTGAGGGGAAATTCCCAACGCACGATCGAGGGTGAAACCCCGCACCAGCGACCCCGTGATATCTTTTTGCGATGCGCTCGACTGGGATTGTATTCCTTCTGCTCCTCCAATCGCCAGAAATCGTACGCACGGGCGACCCTGCGAAGCGAGGACTGGGCGAATCCGACTTCCCGAGGACCCAGGAGCTCGCGTCCGGGGTCTACTCCTATGAGCAGTTGCGCTCGGCGGGAGACGAGAGGTTTACGACCGTGAGCCTCATCGTGGTCACCCCGGCGG
>DAISKN010000373.1:0-6974 GCA_036820975.1 Acidobacteriota bacterium
CTGGGACGAGGTGAAGGATCGCCTCCACGAGAGCGGTCTCGGGCTCTCCGGCGGGCAGATGCAGAGGCTCTGCATCGCCCGCGCCATCGCGGTCGAGCCGGAGATCATCCTCATGGACGAACCCTGCTCCGCGCTCGATCCCATCGCGACGTTGAAGATCGAGGAGCTAATTTACGAGCTCAAGGAGAACTACACCATCGTCATCGTCACCCACAACCTGCAGCAGGCGGCGCGGGTCTCGGACCGGACGGCGCTCCTGTGGCTGGGGAGACTGGTGGAGTACGCGCCCACGGCGGAGTTGTTCACGGCGCCCAAGGACAAGTTGACGGAGGACTACATCACCGGCCGGTTCGGTTGATAGCATAGCGATATGGAGAGGCACCACTTCGAATCGGAGATGCAGGCGCTGAAGAGCCAGCTCCTCACCATGGGGGGGCTGGTCGAGAACCGGATCCACCGGGCGGTCGATTCGCTGATCCATCGAAACGAGGCTGAGGCCGGGCAGGTCATCGACTCCGACGTCGAGATCAACGACCTCCAGATCGAGATCGACGAGCGCTGCCTCAGGATCCTCGCGACTCAGACGCCGGTGGCCGTGGACCTGCGGTTCATCGCCGCGGCCATGAAGATTAATTCCGACCTCGAGCGGATGGGCGATCAGGCGGTGAACATCGCCGAGAGCACCATGAAGTGCCTCGACAAGCCGCCTCTCAAGCCGTTCATCGATCTTCCGCGGATGGCGGCCCTCGCCCAGGAGATGACGCGGGATGCGCTCGACGCGTTCGTTCGCAGGGACGCGGAGCTCGCCCGCGACGTGCTCCGGCGCGACGACGAGGTGGACGATCTCAAGGACCAGGTGTTCCGGGAGCTCCTCACGTACATGATGGCCGACCCCGGCACCATCGAGCGCGCTCTCTCGCTCATCCTCATCAGCAGGAACCTGGAGCGCGTGGCCGACCACGCGACCAACATCGCCGAAGACGTGATCTTCATGGTCGAAGCGAAGGACGTTCGTCACCACCGGGTGGAGTAGGCGTTGCAGGCGCCTCTGGTCATCGTGAATCCGGCCTCGAGAGGAGGCCGGGGGGCGAGCGATTGGCCCGCCGCCGCATCCGCGCTGCGCTCGCACTTCGGCCCGTTCGAGTGTCGTTTCACCGCGGGACCGGGAGACGCCGTGCGCATCGCCCGCGAGGAAGCGGCGCGCGGGCGCGCGCTTCTCGTCGCCTTCGGCGGCGACGGAACGATCTCCGAGAGCGCCAGGGGAATTCTGGAGTCCGGAATGCCCGCGGAGCTCGGGATCCTGCCCCACGGGACCGGGGGGGACCTCGCGCGCTCGCTGGCGCTTCCCACGAGCCACGCGGACTCCGCTCGCGCTCTTCGCCGAGGCAGAACCGTGGCCATCGACGTGGGACGCGTCGTCTTCGAAGACGGTCGAGAGAGGAGCTTCGTGAACTCGGCGTCGTTCGGACTCTCCGCCGAGGTCGCGCGCCGCGTGAGCCGGAGCGAGGGGGGCGGATACATCGGCGAGACGCTGAAAGCCGCGTCGGAGTACGGTTTTCCGGAGGTCGAGCTTCGCGTGGATTCCGGGCCGCGCCGGCGCCTTCGAATCACCACGGTATCCCTTCACAACGGACGGTTTTTCGGCGGCGGAATGAAGATGGCACCGGAAGCGACGTTGACCGACGGACTCCTCGATCTGGTCGTGGTGAAGAAGCTCTCGCTCGCGAAGCTCGTCCGCGATAGTCCACTTCTCTACCTCGGGGCGCACCTGGGCCTTCCCGAGGTGGAGCACGGAAGGGTGAGCGTCGTCGAGGCCCGCCCGGTGAATCCCGCCACCGAGGTTCTCGTCGAGATCGACGGAGAGGTCGAGCACCGGTTGCCGGCGCGGTTCGAGATCCGGAGGCGGGCTCTCCGCATCCGGATTTAGGAGCATGTGCTAGAATCGTCTCGTGAAGTCGATTCGACGGACAGAGACGACCGGGCTCACTAGCGGGGCCACGGTTCGCCGTCCGTTCTAGAATCCCGAGCCGTGGCCGGTCTCCCCTAGCAAGATTCCCAAATGGTTTTTTTCCGGGAGGATCTCCATGTCTCAGGAACATGTCCAGGAGCCGGAACGCGATCACCGGCGGCTCGGGCGCGATCTCGAGCTCTTCTCGTTCGAGGACGCGGTGGGGCCGGGGCTCGCCCTCTGGCATCCCAAGGGCGCGCGGGTCCGCCATCTCCTCGAGGACTACTGGCGGAACGAGCAGCTCGCCCGCGGATACCAGCTGGTGTACTCCCCTCACGTCGGCCGGAGTCTTCTCTGGGAGACGAGCGGCCACCTCGATTACTACCGGGATTCGATGTTCCCCCCGCTCGAGGCCGACGACCAGAGCTACTTCGTGAAGCCGATGAATTGCCCGTTCCACATGCAGATTTTCGCCTCGAGGCCCCGCTCCTACCGCGAGCTCCCGCTCCGTTTCGCGGAGCTCGGGACGGTCTATCGCTACGAGAGGAGCGGCGTCCTCACGGGTCTTCTTCGGGTGCGAGGCTTCACGCAGGACGACGCCCATATCTTCTGCCGGGAAGAAGACCTGGAGCGGGAGATCGCCGCCGCGGTCGGTTTCGTTTCGGAATTCCTCGCGAGGTTCGAGTTCCGCTCGCTTTCGTTCTCGCTGAGCACGCGTCCTTCGAAATCCGTCGGAGACGCGGCCGAGTGGGCGGCGGCGGAGGCGGCCCTCGGGCGCGCCGTCGAGAGCGCGGGGCTCGAGCACGAGGTGGACGCCGGAGGGGGCGCGTTTTACGGTCCCAAGCTCGACGTTCATGTCGAGGACTCTCTCGGCCGGAAATGGCAGCTTTCGACGGTCCAGCTCGACTTCAACCTGCCGCGGCGCTTCGGTCTTTCCTACGTCGGACCCGACGGAGCCGCCCATCGGCCTTTCGTTCTCCACCGCGCGATCTTCGGCTCCCTCGAGCGCTTCTTCGCCATCCTGCTGGAGCATTACGCGGGGGCGTTTCCATTCTGGCTCGCCCCGGTGCAGGCGAGGGTGCTTCCCGTCGCGGAGCGTCATCGCGGAAAAGCGCAGGAGGCCGTCGAGAAGCTCCGGGGCGCGGGACTTCGCGCGGAAATCGACTCCCGCGGTGAGCCGCTCTCGGCCCGGGTTCGCGACGGAGAGATCGGGAAGGTCCCCTACCTTCTGGTGATCGGCGATCGCGAGGTGGATGGGGAAGCGGTGTCCGTCCGCGAACGCGGAAGCTCTGAGAGCCGGCGGGTGCCGCTCTCCGAGTGGGTCGCCGCGATAGACTCGGCGTCATGAGCACCATCGAGAGCCAAATCCGCGAGCTCAGGGACGCGGTGGAGTCTTTCGCGCGGCTGGTCGCCCCCGTCGACGACGAGAGGTTTCTCGGACCTCTCGGACGCTGGTCGGCGCGGGACGTCGTCGCCCACCTCATCGGCTGGAACCGCTACACCGTCAGGGGGATGAAGCAGATCGTTCGCGGAGAGCTTCCGTTCTACGACGTCGATCCCGGAGAGGACTACGCCAACGTAAACCGACAGCACTTGCGCGACTACCCCTCACGCGTGAAAGACGAGCTCCTGGCCGAGCTGCGGGCCTCCGCCCGGGAGCTCGCGGAGGCGCTGTCACGGCTCGATGCCGATAGCTGGAGCACAGACTACGGGGTCAGACACAAGGGCCAGACCGTCACCATCCGGAGCACCGTCTCCGACCTGATCGTCGACTACGGCCACCACGCCGAGCAGATTCGTGGGCTTACGAAGACCCGCCCTTCGCGAACCTCTTGAAGAAACTGTCGGCGTTCCAGCTCGGACGCGTGTCGCGGTTCGCGATCTCGAGGAGAGCTTTCGCGACAAGGCGGTTGAACGCGGCCGCCGCTTCCATGTCGACGGGCTGATTGAGGTCGTCCGAGGGGGCGTGGTACCGCTCCTTGCGCCACGTCTTGATGATCTCGTGCTCGGGCGAGTCCTTGGTGAAGCCCACCTTGAGGGACAGCGAGGGGATTCCCTCGCGAATGAAGCTGTACTGATCGCTTCGAACGAAGGCGTTTCGCTCCGGCTCGGGGTCCGAAAGGACCGCGACGCCGACGGACGACGCCGCCCGCTTCAAATCGGAAGCGAGATCCGATTCCTCGAGCCCCTGGACCACGAGGCTCTTCAGAGGGAAGAGCGGCGAGAACATGTCGTTGTTCAGGTTCGCCACCATCGACCCCTCGGGTACCGTGGGGTGAGCGGCGTAATGCCGCGAGCCCAGGAGCCCCTTCTCCTCCCCGGTGACCGCGACGAAGACGATGGAACGCTTCGGGCGGGCGCCGGTCTCCTTCAGGATGCGCGCGGTCTCGATTAGAGTCGCGATGCCGGAGGCGTTGTCCATGGCGCCGTTGTAGATCTCGTCGCCACCGATCGGCCGTCCGACACCCACGTGGTCCAGATGCGCCGAGAGGACGACGTACTCCGAGGAGAGCTTGGGGTCCGAGCCCCGAAGAATTCCGACGACGTTGTCCGACTCGCGTTTCTCGCTCTTGAAGCGGACGGTGGCGGCGATCGAGACGGGCACGGGAAATCGGGGAAGGGGCTTGCGGGCCTGCGCCGCAGCGAGAAGCTCGGCGTAGTCGTGTCCGCTTCCCTCGAAGAACCTCTTCGCGCTGTCCGGGTGGTAGGTGACCGAGAGCCTCTGTCCCGGCGCTTCGGCGAGCGCCGGGTCGGTCAGCTCCATCGCCGGCTGGAACCGCGCGAGCGCCGCTCGCTCCCAGGGGATGTCCTGCCCCCGGGGATTGCGGATGGCGACGACGCCGAGAGCGCCGGCCTTCTCCAGGAACTTCCAGCGCTCGCCCGTCGACTGGTAGTGCGCCAGCAGCGGGCCGGGGATATTCTCGGGTCCGCCGGTGAAGTGGAGTGCGACCTTGCCTTTTAAATCGATCCCGGCGAGATCGTCGTGGCCCTCCTCGGGAACGGTGAGCCCGTAGCCGACGAAGACCAGGGGTGCTTCGATCGAAGGCGCGTGCTCGATGCGCATGCTGAAGAACGCTTCCTCTCCGAGAGTAATCGGCTCGCGTTTTCCGCCGCGGAGGATGGCGAGGCTCGAGCCCTCCTCCTGGACGGTGCGAACGAGAAACGGGACGTTCTGGAGAAATCCCGCGGTCCCTCCCGGAGCGAGCCCCTGGGCTTCGAGCTGCGCCGCCACGTACTCCGCGGCCCGGCGATGCTCGGGGGAGCCGGTTTCCCGGCCGCGCATTTCGTCCGTGGCGAGGAAACGGATGTGATCCCACCACTTCTGGGCGTCGTTCGCCCGAGACCCCGCCGGCGCGATCGTGAGAAGGACCAGAAGGACGGCGCAGCGATTCTTCATCTCTTCCTCCGGAGCTCCTCATACCACAAAACCGTCGCGTCTATACTGCCGAGATGAGCCCGCGAATCCCGGCGCTCCTCTTCCTTCTGACCGGCTGCACCCCCGATCCCGCCGAGCTGAGGGTAAGCGTCACGCCGCCGGCCACCGCGACCGCCCAGTACTTTCACGGAAACTGCTTCGCCGGGTTCTCCGTCGGCGTGGATCTCCGCGTCCAGGAGACGCAGGGAATCGGCGTTCTCCTCTCGAGATTCTCTTACCGGCTGAGCGATCGGGGAACCGGGCGTGTCCTCGTGGACGAGAGCCTGGACACGCGGGGCATCGACGAGCGGTACGGAGCGAGCGCGACCTTCATTCCCGCGGGCTCGACCCGGGAGCTCCGCTTAGGGAGCGTTTCCGATGCCGCCGTCGGGCCAATCGTGGTCGAAGGCGGAATCGAGGGGTTGGACGAGAACGATCAGTCGGTCGCCGAAACTTTCGCTCTTTCGGCGCCACTCGTGGTGATCGACCCCGGACCGCCTTCGGGCGGCGCCTGCACGCCGCCCTGAGGGTCGCCTTCCGCCGTCGTTCGAGACATGCGGGTGGCTTTGGACTATGCTGCGAGAAAGGCCGAAAGGAGCCCTACCATGGCGAGCAAACGAACCACGCATCGGAGCAAGACGGGGAAGAAGCTCTACGCCGTGCGAGACGCCAAGGGTCGCTTCAAGGCCATCCTGACCTACGAGCGAGCGCATGGCCAGGACGTGAAGCGGAAGAGCAAGAAAGAGAAGAGCTGAGCCGGCCCGGGATCCTTTCCGCGCTCTTCCGCGGGACTAGGAAAGAACCGACTGGCTCAGGAACTCTTTCTTGACGTAAGCGACCGTATCGTAGAGGGTCTCGTAGGGGTCGCGCGCCTCGAATCCGAGCTCGCGCTCCGCCTTCGATGAGTCCAGCCACCAGTAGCGCCGACCCATCTCGACGCTCACCCGGTCGACGGGAGGCGTGCGGTCCCACTGCCGGTAGAAGGCGTCGACCGCCAATCCGGCGATGGAGTAGATCCGCTCCGGCAGCTTGACTCGCGGTCCCTTGACGCCTCCGACCCGCGCGAGCTTGGCGAAGAACGTCTCGAACGTCCAGTTCGGGCCGCCGAGAAGGTAGCGCTCTCCGGCGCGCCCGCGCGAAAGAGCGCTCTCGAAAGCCGCGGCGGCGTCCCGCGCGTCGACGAAGTTGACACCTCCCGGAGGAATCACCGGGATCTCGCCGGCGAGAAGCCTCAAGACGTCCTCGGTCGAAGAAAGCCGCTCGTCTCCGGGGCCGAGAAGGAGACTCGGGTTCAGGATGACGAGCTCGGGGCCGCCCTGGCACTCGCGCCGCGCCGTCTCCTCCTGGTAGAGCTTGCTGGTGTAGTACGGCCAGCCGCCGATGAGCTTCAAGGGAGGAGGGAAGCTCTCGTCCGGCACCCTGGCCCCGTCCTCGGTCACGGCGATGGTTCCACTGGTCGATGCGAGCACGATGCGGTCCACCCCGGCCTTCTTCGCCGCTCGACAGAGGATCGCCGTTCCCTGTACGTGGACCTTGTAGAGCTCGGCGCCGTCCTCGGGCTTGCGGGAGACCTGCCCGGCGAGGGGCTAGACCGCGGCGACGTTCTCGAGC
>DAISKN010000374.1:0-6974 GCA_036820975.1 Acidobacteriota bacterium
CGCATCTACGCTTGTACGCTCCCACGCTTCAACTCCTGAAGCCTCTCCACCAGGGCGACAGCTCGGCGTTCTGCTCGAGCTGCCACAAGGTGCATCTCGACGTCCCCGTCAACAGCTACCGCTGGATCCGGGGCTTCAACGAGTACGACAACTGGCAGGCGAGCGGCGTTTCCGGCCAGGGAGCGCGATCGTTCTACTATCCGGCGGAGTCGATGAGCTGCAAGGACTGCCACATGCCGCAGGTGGCGTCGAACGACCCCGGGAACGACGGCGGCATGATCCGCTCTCACCGGTTTCCCGGCGCGAACACCGCCCTTCCCACCGCCAATCGGGACGAGAAGCAGCTCGAGACCGTCGTGGACTTCCTGAAAGCGGGCCAGGTGACGGTCGACCTCTTCGCTCTCGTGCGCGGGGGCGAGCTCCCGCAGGGGGCTTCGGTCGCCGCCGCGGGCGAGAGGCGAATCGCGAGCACATTCGCGGTGGGTGAAGAGTCGGAGCTGTCGGTCCCAACCCGCATGGGAGCGCTGGGGGTGGAGGAGATCGTGACCGCGCCCTTGAATCGCGAGGGGGTCGCTCTCGTTCGCGGCGAGTCGGTTCGAGTCGACGCGGTGGTGCGTACCCGCAACGTGGGGCACTTCTTCCCCGGCGGGACCGTAGACGCCTTCGACGTCTGGCTCGAGCTCCAGGCGGTCGACGACCGTGGCCAGGTTCTGTTCTGGAACGGTTTCGTCGAGGACGGGGGCAAGGGCCCGGTCGAGCCCGCGGCCCACTTCTACCAGTCGTTCCAGCTCGACGGGAAAGGAAACAAGATCACGAAGCGCAACGCGTGGTCGACGCGGTCCGTCCTCTACGTGAGCCTCATCCCTCCGGGCGCCGCCAACACCGTGCGCTTCCGTCTCAACGTTCCCGAGGACGTCGGGGAGAAGGTGACGCTCAAGGCGAAGTTGAACTACCGCAAATTCGCCTGGTGGAACACGCAGTGGGCGTACGCCGGAGTGCGCGACCCAACGCAGGGTCCGTTCGAGATCACGAAGGACTACGACGAAGGCCGCTGGGTCTTCACTGGAGACACGAGCAAGGTCTCCGGGGAGTTGAAGGAGATCCCGGACCTGCCCATCGTGACCATGGCCGGGGCGGAGGTGACGCTTCCGGTCGCCGCGGCCCCGGTCGAAGTCGCGGACGACAATCCGACGGAGAAGAGAGTGGCGGCGCTCCGGTGGAACGACTACGGGATCGGCCTCCTGCTCCAGGGGGACCTCCGCGGCGCCGAGCGGGCCTTCACGCGGGTCACCGAGATCGATTCGAGCTACGCCGACGGCTTCGTCAACGTAGCCCGGGTGCGGGTGCAGGAGGGAGACCCCGAGGGAGCGCAGGAGATGCTTGGGAAGGCGTTCTCCCTCGCGCCGAACCTCGCCAAGTCCCACTACTTCTACGGCCTCACCCTGAAGACCCAGGGCCGCTACGACGAGGCCCTCGAAAGCTTGCGGCGCGCGGCGGCGATCTACCCCCGGGACCGCGTGGTGCGGAACCAGATCGGGCGAGTTCATTTCCTGAAGCGCGAGTACGGTCAGGCGGTCGCCGAGCTCTCGAAGACGCTCGAGATCGACCCCGAGGACCTCGAGGCTCACTACAACCTTATGCTCGCCTATCAAGGTCTGGGGGACAGGGAGAAGGCCGACGCTCACCGGAGCCTCTATCTTCGGTTCAAAGCCGATGAGGCATCCCAGTTCATCACCGGCGACTACCGCCGTCTCCACCCCGCGGACAACAACGAAAGGCTTTCCATCCATGAGCATCGGAACTCGTTCGGAGGGGAAAAGCCCCTTCCCGCGGCCGAGGGGCCGCGAATGACCGCGGGAAGCGCGCCATGAGCCCTCTTCTTCTTCTCCTCACCGTCCTCCCGCAGGAGGCCTCCGTGCCCTTGCGCTTCGTCGACGTCACCGACAAGGCCGGCATCCGCTTCACCCACGAGACCGGCGCTTTCGGAAAGAAGTACCTCCCCGAGACCATGGGGAGCGGTTGCGCGTTCTTCGATTTAGACTCCGACGGCGATCAGGACATCCTGCTGGTGAACGGGACCACCTGGCCCGACTCCCCTCGGGCGGCGGCGGGGAAGCGGCCCAGCGCGGCGCTCTACCGCAATCGCGGTGACGGAACCTACGAGGACGTGACCGCGGGCTCCGGGCTCGACCGCTCCCTCTACGGAATGGGAGTCGCTATCTCGGACTACGACAACGACGGCGACCCCGACGTCTACCTGACCGCGCTCGGCCCCAACGTTCTCCTCAGAAACGAGGGAGGAGGAAAGTTCGCCGACGTGACGGCGGCAGCGGGAGTGGGCGACGCCGGCTTCGGCGCTAGCGCCGCCTGGCTCGACTACGACAAGGACGGAGACCTCGATCTCTTCGTCATCAACTACGTGGAGTGGACGCGCGAGACCGACATCTACTGCTCGCTCGACGGGAAGACGAAGTCCTACTGCACCCCCGAGTCCTATAACGGGGCGAGCCCCGTGCTCTATCGCAACGACGGGAAAGGGACGTTCACGGACGTGAGCCGCGAGGCCGGGCTCTTCAACCCGCGGGGGAAGGGCCTGGGGGTCGCGGTCTTCGACTTCGACGCCGACGGAAACCTCGACCTCGCTGTCTCCAACGACACCCAGCCGAACAATCTGTACAAGAACAACGGCAACGGCACGTTCACCGACGTGGGGATTCTCGCGGGAGTCGCTTTCGCCGAGACCGGCGTCGCCCGGGGGGCGATGGGAATCGACGCGGGTGACTACGACGGGAGCGGGCGTGAAAGCCTGGTCATCGGCAACTTCTCGAACGAGATGATCTCGCTCTACCACAACGAGGGCCGGGGATTCTTCATCGATACCGCTCCCGTTTCCGAGGTGGGACGGGCGAGCCTTCTCACCCTCGCCTTCGCCGCGTTCTTCTTCGACGCCGACCTCGACGGCCGGATGGACATCTTCGTCGCGAACGGGCACGTCGAGAACGACATCCAGGCGGTGCAGCAGCGCGTCACCTATGCCCAGCCTCCTCACCTGTTCTGGAACCTCGGGGACGGACGTTTCCGCGACGTCGCGAGGGACGTGGGGCCGGAGCTCTCGCGGCCTCTGGTGGCGCGGGGGGCGGCCTACGGAGACATCGACTCCGACGGAGATCTCGACCTGCTGGTGACGACGAGCGGGGGCCGTGCCTACCTGTACCGCAACGACCTCGCGGGAAAGCGGGGATGGATCGGATTCCGGCTGAAGGGAAAGGCGGGGAACCGCGACGGGATCGGAGCCCGGATCCGCCTCACCTCGGGCGGGAAGACGCAGACGGCGACTGTGAAGAGCGCGACGGGGTACCTCTCGCAGAACCAGCTCCCGGTGACATTCGGCCTGGGAGCCTCGGCCTCGGTATCGAAAGTCGAGATCCTGTGGCCGTCCGGCAAGACCCAGACCCTGGACGGTCCCGCACCGGGCCGAATCCACGTGGTGGAGGAGCGCTGATCATGGATCCGATGTTTCTGCCCGAGGTCGAAGCTCACGAGGATTCCGGTCCCCGGGGAGAGGTCCTCCGCGCCATGAAGTCCATGGGCGTCCCCGTGCCGCAGATCCTTCACCTCTTCGCGTTCAAGCCCGATCGGACGGACCACCTCTCGCGGTTCACCCAGGGCGTGATGCGCGGCCCCTCGCCCCTCTCTCCGGGGCAGAGGGAGCTCATCGCCGCTTTCACGTCGAAGCGGAACCAGTGCCCCTTCTGAATCGGTTCTCACGCCGCGGTCGCGGCCGAGCTTCTGGGCGATCGGGCGCTGGTGGAGGCGGTGCTTCGAGACCACAGGTCCTCGCCGCTGTCGGCGAAGGACAAGGCGCTCTTCGATCGCATCGAGAAGGCGAACCGGGAGTCCACGGCGATACGGATGGAAGACCTCGACCGGGCGCGGGCGGCGGGATGGACCGACGAGGCGCTCTACGACGCCATCACCGTGTGCGCCCTCTTCAACTTCTACAACCTCTGGATCGACGCCACCGGAGTCCACGACATGCCCGCGGCGGGCTACGAGGCCTCGGGGAGAAGGCTCGCGACGGAAGGGTACGCCCGGACGACCGACTGAAGAACGGGGAGAGCGTCGTGGTAGCATCGGCGGCGATGCTGAGCATCCTTGTCCTCATCTCGCAGAGCCTGGCGGTCGACACTCACGCCCACCCCAGTCGGTTCCATCGGGCGAACGTCGACCGGATCGAGCCGGAGGAGATCGCGCGCTACCGGAGCGGCGGCATCGATGTCGTGGTCTGCAACATCTCGACCGACACTCTCTACCGCGGGGGGTACATCACGCGGGACGGCCGTTCCGTCGAGACGGGCATGCTGCGGGCGGAGCCCGGCGAGAGCTGGGTCTTCACTCTCGATCGTCTCGAGCGGATCCTGGCGACGGCCGCGAGCGGCGAGGCTCTTCTCGTGCGGACTCCCGAGGAGGCGCTCGAGGCCAAGCGACAGGGCAAGCTGGCTCTCCTCGCGGCGCTGGAGGGAGCCGACGGCCTCGAAGGGGAGATCGAGCATCTGCGAGAGCTCCACCGCAAGGGGGTCTCCCTCGTGCAGCTCGTCCATTTCCGCGCGAACGAGATCGGCCACATCCAGACCTGGCCCTATACTCCCGGCGGGCTGACCGCTTTCGGCCGGGAAGTGGTCGCCGAGGCGAATCGCCTGAAAATGGTTATCGATCTCGCCCACGCGAACTCCGAGACCATCCGGGACGTCCTCGCGGGATCGAGCCATCCGGTGATCTTCAGCCACACCGGCGCGCTGTCGCTGCAGAAGCGCGATCGTCACCTCGGCGACGAGGATATCCGCGCCATCGCCGACGAAGGCGGCGTCATCGGGATCTGGCCGAACGGCGACGCGCTGCCCGAGCTTCGCGACATGGTGGACCACATCGATTACGTGAGAAAGCTCGTGGGGATCGATCACGTCGGCATCGGAAGCGATCTCCGGGGCATGTCGAAGTACACCGCGGGGTTCGGCGAGGAGGCCCGTTTCGACGCCATCGCCGAGGCTCTTCGGGCGCGAGGCTATTCGCCGGCGGAGATCGAGAAGGTGATGGGGGAGAACTTCGTCCGGGTCTGGAGGGAGGTCACGAGATGAGAACCATGAATCGCAGGGAATTCGTCCGGTCCACGACGAAAGGCGGCCTCGCGGCGGTCGCGGCCCCGACCATGATCACGCCGCAGAGCGTCCGGCCGGTGGTCGTCTCCGACCGCAGTGGAATTGCCTTCAAGAACGGCGGACCGAAGACCTGCGTCGAGACCGCGTTCGAGAGGATCGTGCAGGGGAAAAACGTCCTCGATGCGCTCATCGAGGGAGTCAATATCGTGGAGAACGATCCCGAGGAGCCGGGCGTGGGTTACGGCGCGGTCCCGAACGCGGACGGGGTCGTCCAGCTCGACGCCTCGTGCATGCACGGTCCCACGAAGCGGGCGGGCGGCGTCGCCGCGATCGAAGGCGTGCGCACGCCGTCACTGGTGGCGAAGGCGGTGTTGGAGTCGACCGACCATCACCTTCTGGTGGGAAAGGGGGCTCAGGACTTCGCGAGAAACCTGGGGTTCGAGATCGAAGATGACCTCACCACCGAGAAGTCCCGAAGTCTGTGGATCGAGTGGAAGCGGCGAATCGACCCCGAGCACTACCTCGACCCGAAGAAGCGGGCCGCGGTCGGGTACGAGGCGGCCCTGCAGATGCTCCGGGAAGGGCTCGTTCACGAGAGCCATTTCTGGGGAACCATCCACTGCAACGGAATCAACCCGCAAGGGCAGATCTCGGGGGTCACCAGCACCAGCGGGTTGAGCTTCAAGATTCCAGGAAGGACGGGAGACTCGCCGATTCTCGGCGCCGGCATCTACGTGGACAACGAGGTGGGAGCCTGCGGATCGACCGGGCGAGGCGAAGCGAACCTCTACAACCTCACGTCCTTTCTCATCGTCGAGAACATGCGCCGGGGAGCGCATCCCAAGGATGCCGCGCTCGAGGGTTTGAAGCGGATCCAGGCGAGCACCGTCGAGAAGAGACTCCTCAACCGCCGGGGCCTCCCGAACTTCAACATTCGCTTCTTCGCCCTGAACGCCAGAGGCGAGTACGCGGGGGTCAGCATGTACCGGGCGGAGGAGACGGTTTTCGCCGTCTGCGACGAGAACGGTGCTCGCGAAGAGACCCTCGAGCCGCTTCTCGAGGGAGCTCCGGCCGACTGAGTGCGCCCCCGGATCCACGGCGCTCTCGGATTCGCGATTCTTCTATCCAGTGGGAGCCGCGCGATGACCGGCCAAATTGGCTCCGTCGAGCTCGTTCTGGCGGGCGGCACGATCTACGCCGGCCCGATGGACGATCCAATCGCGAACGGAGTCGTGGTGGTCCGTGACGGCAAGATCGCCGATGTGGGCCGCCACGGCTCCGTCTCCGTTCCCGAGGGCGCAAAAACCGTGGACTGCTCCGGGCTCACCGTCGCCGCCGGTTTCTGGAACAGCCACGTTCATTTCATGGAGCGGAAGTGGGCGGACGCCGCGAATCTCCCGGCGCCGGAGATCGCGGTTCAGCTCGAGGCCATGCTTACTCGATACGGCTTCACCAGCGTGTTCGACACCGGGTCGCCCTGGGAGAACACCCGGCGGCTTCGCGAGCGCATCGAGTCCGGAGAGATCCCGGGGCCGAGAATCCGCTCCACTGGAGAAGGCCTCCTCGGCAAGGGGTGGCTCCCACCCGAGGCGGTTCTGAGGACTCTCGGGGTCATGCTGTTTCCGCTCCCGGAGGTGACGGACGCCGCGGACGCCCGCGCTGCCGCGGTGAAGATCCTCGACGGCGGGACGGATGGTCTCAAGCTCTTCGCCGCCGCCCAGTTTCCGCCGTACGCCACGCTACCAGCCGAAGCGATCCGCGCCGCCGTCGACGAGGCCCACCGGCGGGGGAAACCGGTCTTCGTTCATCCCACCACGC
>DAISKN010000375.1:0-6948 GCA_036820975.1 Acidobacteriota bacterium
CCACCCACGTCTGCGGCGATCCGGGCATGCAGTACGACACCACCATCAACCGCTGGCACACTTCGAGGAACACGGCGCGCATCAACGCCTCGAATCCCTGCTCGGAGTACATGTTTCTCGACGACTCCGCCTGCAACCTCGCGTCGTTCAACCTGATGAAGTTCCTCACTCCCGACGGGCAGTTCGACGTGCGCGGTTTCCGCAAAGCGGTCGACGTGGTGATTACGGCGATGGAGATCATCGTCGGCAACGCCAGCTACCCCACGGAAAGGATCGGAAGGAACTCCGAGGCGTTCCGTCCGCTCGGAATCGGCTACGCCAACCTGGGCGCGCTCCTGATGTACCAGGGAATTCCCTATGACAGCGACCGGGGACGGGATACCGCCGCCGCCATCACCGCGGTCATGACCGGCGAGGCCTACCAGCAGTCCGCGCGGATCGCCGCCCACCTGGGGCCGTTCGAGGGCTTCGCCGTCAACCGGACCCCGATGCTCGAAGTGATGGAGATGCACCGCGACGCCGTGGGTCGAATCGATGCGAACCGCGTCCAGGCCAATCTGTTCCAGACCGCCCGGGACGTCTGGCGGGAGACGGTAGAGCTCGGCAAGGAGTACGGCTACCGCAACGGTCAGGCCTCGGTTCTAGCGCCCACGGGAACCATCGGCCTCATGATGGATTGCGATACCACGGGGGTCGAGCCCGATCTGGCGCTGGTGAAGTACAAGAAGCTCGTGGGCGGCGGCTTGATGAAGATCGTCAACCAGACGGTGCCCGAAGCGCTCTCGCGCCTCGGCTATCCCGATAACGAGGTCGGCGCCATCGTCGAGCACGTTCACGAGAAGGGTCATGTCGAGGGCGCGCCGTACATCCGGGAAGAGCACCTTCCGGTATTCGACTGCGCTGTCCAGTCGCCCGGCGGCACTCGCTCCATCCACTACAAGGGCCACGTAAAGATGATGGCCGCGGTGCAGCCCTTCCTCTCCGGGGCCATCTCCAAGACGGTCAACATGCCCAAGGAGGCGACCGTCGAAGAGATCATGCAGACGTACATGGACGCCTGGAAGCTCGGCCTCAAGGCCATCGCCATCTACCGCGACGGCTCGAAGAGGACCCAGCCGCTCAATACCAGCTCCGGCGCGGAGGCGGTGAAAACCGCGGCGGTGAGCCGTCCGGTGCAACGCAAGCTTCCGGTGGAGAGACGCGCGATCACCCACAAGTTCAACATCGCTGGCCACGAGGGCTACATCACCGTGGGCATGTACGACGACGGCGCCCCCGGGGAGATCTTCATCAACATGTCGAAGGAGGGCTCGACGGTGTCGGGACTCATGGACGCCTTCGCCCGGGCGATCTCCTACGCCCTGCAGTACGGCGTCCCCATCGAGGTTCTCGCGGACAAGTTCGCCCACACCCGGTTCGAGCCCTCGGGCTTCACCGGGAACGAGAGCATCCCGTACGCCAAGTCGATCACCGACTACATCTTCCGGTGGCTCGCCCTGAAGTTCCTCTCTCCGGAGAAACAGGCTCTGGTGGGCATGACGGGAGAAGCGTCCGAGGGTGCGACCGCGGGGAGCGAACAGGCCGCAGGCTTCTCGGAAGCGGGTCCGCGGACCGCGACTCCCACGTCCCAGCCCCGCATGTTCGAGGACGCTCCGCCTTGCTCGACCTGCGGATCGATCATGGTTCGGAACGGAAGCTGCTACAAGTGCCTCAACTGCGGAGCGACCAGCGGTTGCTCCTGATTCGAAAAAATCCACTATAATCCCCGGGCTTTCGGACGGGTCTTCCGTCCCGCGCGCCGACTAGAGGAGGCTCCGCATGCTCGCCCGGGGTTTGACCGCGGGATGGCTATTTCTGTCTTGCTCTCTGGCGCGGCCGGGGGCGGCCCAGATCGTACCGCGAATCCTGCACGACGGGCTGGGATGCATCGTCGCGGGGCAGCACGCGGTCGTCGAGGCCCTGGTGGAGCCGGCTGACGAACTGGTGACGGTGAAGGTCTACTTCCGCGCCGAGATCTACCCCGCGTTCTTCTTCGTGGAGGCGGTGCCGGGCGCGGAGAGATACCAGGCGGTTCTTCCCCGCCCGACCCGGGACACGGCCTCGGTGGTCTACTACCTCGAAGCCGTCGACCGCGCGTTCAACTCGTTTCGCACCGAGGAGTTTCACCCGCGTGTGGTCGCGGACGCCGGGGACTGCCGGGAGGACGAGACCCGCCCCGCCTACGCCCAGGGGCCTGTCAACATTACCGTGGGCGCCACGGCGACCGGGGCGACTCTTCCCGCGGGGTTTCTGCCCGAGGGAATCGCCGCGACGATCACCGCCGCGGGAAGAGCCGCCGCGGGCAGCAGCACCACCCTCATCGGCGTCGGGGCCGCGGCAGGGGCCGCCGTCGGGGTCGGAATTCTCGAGAGCGGCGATAGCGAGGCGACCACCACTACCGCACCCGCGCTTGGCGGCGTCACCACGACCATTCCGGCGACGACCTCCATCCCTTCCACCACCACGGTGGCCCCGAGCGCCGAGCCTCTCACTGCCTGCTTCGAAACGTCTCCCAATCCGCCCACGATTCCCGTCGGGGAAGCCGTGCGTTTCGACGCCTCCTGCAGCAGGCCGCGGGACGAGATCGCGAGTTTCCTGTGGGATTTCAACGACGGCCGCGAGGGTCGGGAAGGACGCGTGGTGACGCGCCAGTTCAACGCGATCGGAGTCTTCCCCGCGGAGCTCGTCGTCACCGACACCCGCGGGGTCCAGTCGCGCGTCGAGAAGGAGATCCGGGTCAGCGAAGTGACGAGCCCTCCGGGAAGCCCCGGCCCCGGCCCGGGAGGGTCGAGAGTGATCACGATCTCGAAGGGCGGGCCCGCCGCGGCGAACGTGGGCGTCCAGTTCGCCTACAACACCACCATCGCGGATACCGGGAGCTCGCCGGCGAGCGGAATCACGATGACCGACTCGGTTCCCGCATCGCTGGTGATCCTCGTCGTGACGTTCACCGCGAACGCGGACAACTGCGGGCAGGCGGCCAATACCGTGACCTGCACGGCCGGGTCGCTCGCTCCAGGCGCTTCGTTCACGGTGACCATCACCGTGCGGCCCGCCTCCGCCGGCGCGATAACCAACACGGCCAGAGTCGTCGCCGCGTCTCCCAGCGAATCGAGCACCGCGAGCCGCTCGACGGCGGTGGCGCTGAAGGCGGGCGACGCCCTCGAGACCTCGTTTCTCAGCGAGATCCAATCCAGCTCCCCCGGTCGGGTCCGGACCTCGATCGAAATCAACGGTCTCCTGACTTCGGGTTCCGCGGGCGGCGGTCCGAGCCAAAACCGGATGAAGCCTCAGCCAGGGCCGAACGTCCTCGAGGGGCATGCCGAAGCACCCGTTCTCGAGGGGGCGCTCTGGAAGCTCGACTTCTCCCGGTCGGACGGATTCGTTGCCGGGAGCATCGGCATCGAGGCGGGCGAGGTGCTCTCGGTCTCGTCCCATGCCGTCGTTTTCCGGCTGTCGGGAACCGAAAGCCGGATACGATTCCAATTCAGGATGGAACCCTAGAATGCAATACCCGTTCGAGCCGCTCCCCCCGGAATTCGACGTCACTGCCATCGACCCCGCGGGTCTCACCCTCGCCGAGGAGGACCTCCTCCGCATGTACCGCGCGATGCGGCTCGCGCGCACCTTCGAGACACGGCTCGCGGCCCTGTACCGTCAAGGAAAGATCATCGGCGCCGTGTACCTCGGGACCGGTCAAGAGGCGATTGCAACCGGGGTGGCGAGCCTCATGGAGAAAGACGATATCTTCAACACCGTCTCGAGAAACCTCGCTTCCTGGTTCTACCGAGGAGTCGAGCCGAAGCACGTGCTCGCGCGGTGGTTCGGCAAGGACGTTCCCCCCTCCCACGGCCGCGACCTCGGCCTGTTCCTCGCCGACCTGCCGAACTACGGCATCGCCCCTTTTCACAACGGTTCCATGGCCTCCTGGATACCCTCGGGAGCCGGCTTCGCGCTCGCGTTCAAGATGAAGCGACAGCCGAACGTGTACATCGCCTTTACCGGTGACGGCGCCACCAGCCCCGGCGACTTCTACGAGGGTTTGAACCTCGCCTCGATCCACAAGCTCCCGCTGGTGGTCGTGGTCGAGAACAACCAGTTCGCTTATTCCACCCCCATCGACAGACAGATGCCGGTGGCGAAGGTCTCGGACCGCGCGCCGGCGTTCAACGTCTACAGCGACGTCGCCTTCGGAAACGACCTGTTCGGCGTCATCCGCACCGCGAAAAAGGCGATCGATCACGCGCGGAGCGGAAAGGGTCCGGCGCTCATCGAGTTCCTCACGTTCCGCGTCCGCGGTCACGGCGAGCACGACGACGCCTCTTACGTCTCCGATGAAGGCAAGCGCTACTGGGAGGCTCGAGACCCGCTGAAGCTCTACCTCGACTACCTCACGGGAAGAGGCGGAGTCGAGGCCAAGAAGATCGAAGCCGTCGACGTCGAGTGCGCGGTCGTGGTCGACGAGGCCGTTCGCTACGCGGACGAGGTTCCGATGCCGAGAGCGGAGACGGTGACCGACCGCCTCTTCGCGCCCCGCTAGGTACGAATCGGAAGAACGCAAAGACCAAAGGAACGCAGGGGGCACAAAGAGGAACTGGAAACGAACCCGACTACATCTTCCGGGTCATCTCCAGATCCCATCACCATTTCCCTGCGTCTTTGCCTCTCTGCGCCTCTGCGTCCTTCCCCGTTCCGTCCTGGATCAGGACTCCGAAGGCGAGCTCGCTTCCCGCTTCCGTGACCGTCACCCGGCGGAGCTGGTTTCGCAGAGGCTCGGCCGAGGCTACGCCCACCCGCAGGTAGTTCCCCGTCAGCCCCGTCCAGAGCCCGTTGTCGTCCTTCTGCTCGAAGAGCACGTCGACGACGCTTCCGACGAACCGCTCTCCGAAGGCGCGCCGTTTCGACGCCGAGAGGTCCCGGAGGCGCTGGCTCCGCTCTTTGATGGCGTCGGTCGGAACGTGCTCCGGGAGCCGCGCCGCCCTGGTCCCGTACCGCTTCGAGTAGCTGAAGACGTGGAAATAGGCGAACGGGATGCTCTCGAGGAGGCGATAGGTTCGCTCGAACGAGTCCTCCGTCTCTCCCGGGAAGCCGACGATCACGTCGGTGCCGAGTCCCACGTCCGGCACCTCTTCGAGAACCGCGTCGACGAAGGCGCGATAGCTCTCCGCGGTGTAGCGGCGGTTCATCCCTTCGAGAACGCCGGAATCGCCGCTCTGGATGGGGATGTGCAGGTAGTGGCAGAGCTTCTTCGAGCGGGCCATTCTCGAGACCAGGGCATGCTCGATCGTCGTGGGCTCGATCGAGGTAATGCGGATCCGCCGGAGCCCGGGGATCTCCTCGAGCTTCTCCACCATCCCGTCGAAGGTGGTGCCCTCGTGCTCGTAGCGGCCGATGTTGACACCGGTGAGCACCAGCTCCTGGTAGCCCCGCTCCGCGAGCTCCCGCGCCTCCCTCAAAAGGTCGAAGAGCTTGCGGCTCCGTTCCCGGCCGCGAGTGAAGGGGATGATGCAGAACGAGCAGAAGAAATCGCAGCCGTCCTGGACCTTCAGGCTCGCCCGGGTGGTGTGGTAGCAGCCCGTGGCGGGTATCTCGAAGTCGGAGTCGTCGATGAGGTTCGAGTGGAGCACGACCGGATCGGGAAGCTTCCGCGGAGCCTCGATGAGATCCGGGAACCTGTCCTTGTACTCCGTGCCCACGATCATGTCGATGCCCTCGATCTCGCGGAGCGCCAGAAGCCCCACCTGGGCGTAGCAGCCGGTGACGACCACGAAGGCGTCGGCGCGACGGCGCAGCGCCTGGCGGATGGCGCTTCGGCAGCTCGCCTCTCCCCTCTCGGTGACCGAGCACGTATTGATGACCACCAGGTCCGACGGCTCTCCCCACTCCACGATGGAGTAGCCCTTCTTCTGGAACGCGCCCGCCCAGAGGGCCGCTTCCGTCTGGTTCAACCGGCAGCCGAGGGAATGAAAGGACGCGGTGGGCACGCTATCTCCTTGAATCCGGAAGTATAGCAAAGCGGCTTAAAGATCCGGCGGCCTCCGCCGATAACACCGGTAAGCCATGCGCATCCTGCTCGCCGAAGACGACCCCACGTCGCGGAGGCTCCTCGAGGCGACTCTCGCCAAAGACGGCTACCAGCTCGTGTCGGCATCGGACGGCGACGAAGCCTGGGAGCGGCTCCACGACGCGGACGCGCCGCGCCTCGCCATCCTGGACTGGATGATGCCGGGACGAGACGGCATCGAGATCTGCCGTCAGATCCGGCGTGAGCCGCGAACGTCCTACGTCTATCTGCTCCTGGTGACGACCAAAACCCGAACCGCGGACATCATCCAGGGTCTCGAAGCGGGGGCCGACGACTACCTCACCAAGCCCTACGACCCGCAGGAGCTGCGGTGCCGGATCAAAGCCGGCGAGCGGCTGCTCGGCCTGGAGGAAGCCCTGGCGGCGAAGGTGTCGGAGCTGTCCGACGCCCTGTCGCACGTAAAGCAGCTCCAGGGGCTCCTGCCCATCTGCATGTTCTGCAAGAAAATCCGCGACGACTCCGACACCTGGCACCGGCTCGAGACCTACATCGAGCGGAACTCCGAGGCGCTCTTCAGCCACTCGCTCTGCGGCGACTGCCGCAGGGAGCACTACCCTGTCCCGGCACTCACGAGTGATTAGATCCGGGTGTAAGAAGGGGGAGGTGGGGATAGGGAGATAAGGGGACAAGAAAAAGATCAGTCTTATCTCCTCTTCTCCCCCATCTCTATATCCCCCTTCTTACACTTCCCGACGCAATACCTGGAGACGGCGAAAGGAGCGGGAATCCTCCCTCCTCGCACGGATTTTCGCTATCATGCCCTCCGTCGAATCGGAGGAAACCATGCGCCCGGCCCTTCTCGCTCTCTGTCTTCTCCCGTTTCT
>DAISKN010000376.1:0-6919 GCA_036820975.1 Acidobacteriota bacterium
TCCCCTCGCCACGTGGAGATCCAGATCCTCGGCGACGGCACCGGCGGGGGGATCTATCTCGGCGAGCGCGAGTGCTCGATGCAGAGACGCCATCAGAAGGTCATCGAGGAGGCCCCGAGCCCGGCCGTCGATTCGCGGCTGCGGGAGGCGATGGGAAACGCCGCCCTCGCCTTCGTGAAGGAAAGCCGGTACCGGGGGGCGGGGACGGTCGAGTTCCTTCTCGATGCGGAGGGCCGCTTTCATTTCCTCGAGGTCAATACACGTCTCCAGGTCGAGCATCCGGTGACCGAGGAGGTCTACGGCATCGATCTCGTCGCCGCCCAGCTCGATATCGCACTGGGGGAGTGGTCGTCCCCCGCGCCGCCGCTCGAGCCCGGACGGTGGGCGATCGAGGCGAGGGTCCTCGCCGAGGATCCGCGCTCGGGATTTCTCCCCACGCCCGGGCCGGTGCTGCGTTACCGCGAGCCGCGCGGTCCGGGCCTCCGGGTCGACACCGGGGTCGCCGAGGGTTCGCGGATCCATCCCGGCTTCGACTCCCTCATCGCGAAGGTGATCGCCTCCGGTGAAACCCGGGACGAAGCAATCGACCGCCTCGCCGAGGGTCTCGCGACGATGGTGGTCCACGGCCCGAGAACCAACCTGCCGTTCCTGCAGGCGGCGCTCCGCCATCCCGACTTTCGGGCGGGGCGGATCTCGACCGACTGGATCGGCGCTCACCTCGAAGAGCTGAACCACTCACTCCTTCCTTCCGAGCTCGAACGAAGGTTTTCGACGCCCGGCTTCCGGGAGAATCTATCGTTCCTCCTCCGCGGCGAGAGCTTCGGACCAAAAGGCGCTGCGGCCGGGCGATTTCTCGAGGTCGGAAACGACGACGCTCGTGTGGGAAGCGATCTCGAGCAAAGCGCTCTTCGTCTGGATCTCGATCGGTCGAGCGGCGAGCTCGAGATCTCGGGTCGTGGTGTTCCGGCGACGCGCGCGGTCGGAACGGTCCTGAGTCCCGTGGAGATCGCTCTGACCCTCCACGGCGAGACGCTGGTCCTCGAGGACCCTCGGGCCCGCGTCCACCGGCGTCTCCACCACGCTCCCGCCGAGGGCGAAGTCCGCGCGCCGATGGCGGGGAAGGTCCTCGAGCTCAAGGTGTCCGCCGGGGATTCGGTAGAGGAAGGCGCCGTGCTCGCGGTCGTCGAGTCCATGAAGATGCAGATCGAGGTGAAGGCGCCGCTTTCGGGCCGCGTCGACAGAGTTCTCGTGAAAGAGGGAGAAGTGCTGGATGGACCCGAGCTCCTCGCCGTCATCGCCGACTGATCCCGAAGGCCGACGCGCTGCCTCTCTGCTCCCGCTCGCGTTCGGCGCTCTCGGTGTGGTGTACGGGGATATCGGCACCAGCCCCCTCTACGCCATCCGGGAATGCTTTCACGGTCCCCACGCCATCGAGCTCACTCCGGGGAACGTCCACGGTGTGCTCTCGATGGTTTTCTGGTCGCTCCTCATCGTCATCTCCGTGAAGTACCTCTCGTTCGTGATGCGCGCCGACAACCGCGGAGAGGGAGGAATCCTCGCGCTCCTCGCCCTCGTGCGGCCAGACCCCCGAGCCGGCAGGCTCCGGCATCTCGCGATCGTCAGCATGGGCATCTTCGGCGCCGCTCTCCTTTATGGAGACGGAATCATCACCCCCGCGATCTCCGTCCTGAGCGCCCTCGAAGGTCTATCGATCGCGACCCCGCTCTTCGAGCCCTACATCCTTCCGCTCACCATTGTGATCCTGGTGGGGCTCTTTCTGGTGCAGCACCGCGGCACCGCTCGGGTGGGCGCGGTGTTCGGCCCGATCATGCTCCTCTGGTTCGCCACTCTTGCCGTTCTGGGCCTGTGGTCCATCGCGCTCTACCCGCAGGTGATCTCTTCGGTGAGCCCCCACTTCGCTTTCGAGTTCTTCCGCGGGAATGGAAAGGAGGGGTTTCTCATCCTGGGAACGGTGTTCCTGGTGGTGACCGGAGGGGAGGCGCTCTATGCCGACATGGGGCACTTCGGCAGAGAGCCCATTCGACTGGCCTGGTTCTCGCTCGTTCTTCCGGCGCTCCTGCTCAACTACTTCGGCCAGGGGGCGCTTCTGCTCCGCGACCCGTCCCACGCGGTAAACCCGTTCTTCCACCTGGTGCCGGACCCGGCGCTTTACCCGATGGTCGTCCTTTCTACAGCCGCGACCGTCATCGCTTCGCAGGCGGTGATCTCGGGGGCGTTCTCGCTCACGCGCCAGGCGGTTCAGCTCGGATATCTGCCGCGGGTGACCATCGAGCACACTTCCCACGAGGAGATCGGACAGATCTACGTCCCGTTCACCAACTGGGCGCTGATGGCCGCGACCATCGCCCTGGTGCTGGAGTTCAAAACGTCGAGCAGTCTCGCCGCCGCTTATGGCGTCGCGGTCACGAGCACCATGGTGATCACCACCGCCCTCGCGTACTTCGTGGCCCGCCATCGATGGGGCTGGAACCTGCCCGCCTCGCTCGCGGCGACGGCGGCCTTTCTGGTGTTCGACGTCGCCTATTTCGGGTCGAGCCTGGTCAAAGTACCCCACGGTGGCTGGGTGCCGCTCGTCATCGCTCTCGGCATCTTCACCATGATGACCACCTGGAAGCGGGGCCGCGAGATCCTGAAAGTCCGCCTCGAGGAGGTGTCGGTTCCTTTCGCGGATTTCCTCCAGCGAATCGCATCGGACAGGCCACAGCGCCTTCGCCACGCCGCGGTGTTCATGACCGGAGACGCAACGGGAACTCCGCCGGCTTTGCTCCACAACATGGAGCATAACGAGGTGCTCCATCAGCCCGTGGTCTTGCTGACCGTCCAGACCGAGGAAGTGCCCTACGTGCCTTTCGACGAGCGGTTGGAGGTGAGCTCGCCTGGCTCGGGCTTCCACCGGGTGATCGCCCGCTACGGCTTCATGCAGGACCCGAGCGTTCCGGAGATCATCGGGCGCCTCCGGGAGCACGGGCTCGAGCTACGGATGGAAGAGATCACCTTCTTCCTCGGCGGCGAGAACGTCGTTCCCACCCGGCTTCCGGGAATGGCGATATGGCGGGAGAAGCTGTTCGCGCTGATGACGCGGAATGCCCTGCGCGCCACCGAGTTCTTCCGCATCCCGCCCTCCCGGGTCATCGAGGTGCGAATGCAGGTGGAGATTTGACGCGGGCGCTCGCGGCGAGAGCGAAGAGCGAGCCCGAGAGCGCGCCGAGCACCAGGGTGAAGAGCACGCTACCTCCTCACCATCGAGAGTCTGCTATCGAACCCTGAAGGTCGCGGGCGCCAGTGCCAACTCCGAGTCGGGGTTGTAGTAGTCGTAGAGGCGTGAAGGCCCACCCCTGGCCTCCATGGGGAACCGCGGGCGGAAGCGGAAGGCGAATTGCGATCCGCCCGCGCGGGGCCAGAGATAGAAAACGACGCGGTCCGGGAGAACTTCATACCCTTGCCAGCCCCTCGTCTGCGACAGCGCGTCCTCGAGCGACGCCCGATCGACGTCCGCGCCGGGAGGAACGCCGACTTCGGCGAGCAGCATCCCGTAGCCTCGAAACCCGACGCGTTCCACCTCGACTCGAGCCTCGATCTCTTCATCCACCCGAGACTCGAGACCGCGATAACGGACGGAGAATCGGAGATCGGCGCTCTCGGCGGATTCCGCTGTGTCGGACGGCCAGGCGCGGTAGTGACTGGAAACGACTTCCGCGGCCGCGCTCACGGCCCGCTCGCTTCCGAGACGAACCTCGTTTGCGCCATCGCCGAGCCACGGAGATAGATCCCGATGAATCGGCCCCCGGACCTCGCTCGCCGGCGGAAGCGGAATGCGATCTCTGAGCTCTCCGTTCACGAAGAGCTCCAAAGACGTCGTGCTCCGCGACGGGGAAACGCTCTCCTTCGGAAGCAGCTCGAGAAGGGTCTCGATCACGCGCATCGTCGCCTGGGTGCTGTGCCAGCCCCCGAAGCGATCCTTGTTCTGCAGGAGGAACGACAGCCCCTGATCGACGAGCCGGGCGTTTCTGGCGCCTCCTCCGATGCGCGCGAGCGCGAGCGTCGCGAGCGCGGTCGTCTCGAGGCGACCGGCACGCCCCCAGCCATAGAACGGGGTATTGGTCTTGAGATGCCAGTAGGCACCCGTCCCCTCGGGGCGGGCCAGCGAGCGAAGCCTGTCTGCGGCGCTCTCGGCGCGCTCGTCCTGACCCGCGGCATGGGCGGAGAGGGCGAAGGCGGCGAGCAGATAGGGCTCGTCGATCTCTTCGCTTCTCTCCGACAGAAAGTCGAGAGCGCGCGCCATGTCCGGGCCGCCTTTCTCGACCAGGACGCGGGTCACCACGGCGGTGACGAGCGCGTCTCGCGAGCCCGAGTCGGGATACCGGTAAGGGTCGACCCAGCCGCCGTTCTCGTTCTGCTGGGCGCGGAGCCACTGACTCGCCTTCGCTTCCACACGCTCATCGACTTCGAGGAACGCCCGCGCTTCCTCGAGAAAACCGACGGCATAGGCGGTGAGGGAGACGTCGGGACTCGTCCGGCCCCAATACGAGAACCCTCCGTCCGGGCTCTGCCGGGCAAGGAGCGTTTGATAGGCAAGCGACAGCCTCCGCTGCGCTCCTGCGATACCTGGGACCTCCCCGCCGTGATCGCGGTGATACCGGAGCAGAAGAAGCCCGGGATATGCCGCCGAGATCGTCTGCTCGGTGCAACCGTAGGGACGCCTCTGGACGGCATCGAGACCCTCGAGAACGTGCGCGATCAGGTTCGGGTAGATACGGACCTCGCCCCGGACCGATCCGTCCACCGCCTCCTGCGGTATCTCTATCTCGAAGCGCGCTCCGTCCTCATCGAGCAACCGGGAATCGATGGTTACCATTTCTCGACCATTGGGACGAATCCGGAGAGTCTTCTCGACCGCGTCGTTCCCGTCCGGTGTCTCGTTGGAAAGCGCGGCGACCCGCAAGCGTCCAGCGTCATTTGCCGAGATCGCTTCCAGATCGAAGAGGAAGCGCTTCGTGCCGCCCGCAGGGATCGAATCCGCGCGCCTTCGCTCCCCTTGGAGCCGAAACCAGGGCTCGTCCGCGAGGTCGATCTCCACCTGGAGCGGTTCTTCGAGGTAGCTCCGGAGCAGGACCGGCTGCTGGATCCGGTCGCCGACGGTGAGGGCCGCGGGAGGATCGAGATCGACGAAGAACGGCTGAAACGCGACGATGTCCGCCTCGCCGAGGCCGATCTCTCCCTCGACGTTCGAAGCGACGGCTGCGAGGCTCCAGGTGGTGACGTTGTCGGCGAGAGGCACGGTGAGTCGCGCTCGGCCCTCCCCGTCGGTCGTGAGCTCGGGCTCCCACCAGAGCGTTTCGGGGAAGTACCGGCGGAGCCGCGGCGTCGTCATGGAGCGCGTCGCTTCGAGGGGACCCCGGGAGCTCTTCGATGCCGCCACAGCAGAGCTCCTCGTCTCGACCGCGGGCGACTCCCCCGTGACGGTGACCGTTTCCGCGACCGAAGCCAGGGAGAGTTGTGCGTCGGCAATCGTCCTTTCTCCAATTCGAACCGGAACCCCTTCGATGGTGAGCTTCTTGAACCCGGCGAGCTCGAACAGGATGGTGTACGTGCCCTCGCGGATATCCTGAAAGAGGTACTCCCCGGTTGCTTTCGTCGTCGCCTTCCAGGTACTGAGTGCGTCCAGGCTCAGGGTCACCGACACACCCGGGAGGACGCCGTCTTCGCTGTCGGTGACGGTTCCTCCGATGGCTCCGCGGTCTCGAGACGGCACCCTTTCCGTGCGAGCGACGGATGGGTAATTCGCCTGCTCCGATTCCGACACCACTCTCTGAAACCGGGCGATCTCGAACGAGCTGCCTTCTGAGTCGTCCGGTCCTGCGCTCCGGACGTGGATCGTGCTCAGGCGGCGGGTGACGGGAGTTACCGTCCTGCTTCCGCGCGCGGGGGCGGAATCCCGGCCCTGGATCTCGAGGCGGTCCGCATACGTCATCTCGGTGCTGAAGCTGACGGTATAAGGTCTTCCCCAGGGGTCCCGTTCCTTCGCGAGAGAGGCGCCGTTTCTTTCCAGGAAATTCTCGAGGGACTCCGGATCGTCGGGCCAGGTTCCAGTCGCCTTCAGCCGTTCGTCGAGAAGCGCCCGAATCTGCTCGCGGATCTCGGCGAAATAGTCGATGCGACCCGTCCAGGCGCGGCTGCCGCTGGAAAACACACGGACGACGTAGTAGGTCGTTTCCACTCCCAGCTCGAATCGGTACTTCCGGCCCCAGGGATCGAGAAGAGACTCGATATCGAAGCCCTCCGTGAGGAGCTCTTTTCGCAGGGTTGAGTAGTCACGGACGAAGAGCCCCGTTCGCGCGTGGTACGAAATGAGGACGCGATCGAGGGCGCGTCCCGCAAGACCGAAGTGGTTCCAATGGCGCCGAAAGGGAACATAGTCGTCGTCGGTCCCCGCTTTCTCGTCGGGCCCATCGCTCGTCAGAGCGAGAACGAAGAATGCGCCTTCGGGAGAGAGCTCCGCGCGGAAAGGGTGTTCCCACGGGTCGATGAAATCGCGTCGCACCCGAACGCGGGCGAGGTCCGCCTCGAGCTCCTCGAGCGATCTGGGGTGGGCGCCGTTTCGATAGAGCTCTTCGAGAGCCGCCGCGAGCGGGGCCAACTCGGCGGTGACGGCCTCTTTGAAGATCTCCGATACGTCCTTTCGGTAGCGCTCGGTTGCAGCGACGCCGGGGTAGAAGTACGAATCCCGGAAGAGGATTTCCGCGACGAGATCCATTCCCTCCGGAACCCGGTCGGGGTCGAGGAGCTCTATGTCTCTCTTCGAAACGCCGCCGAGACTCTCGTCGTCCCTCCAGCTCCGCCAGTAGCGTCCATGGGGCGAGCCCCCGGACTCCTCATCCGTTCGCTCGCGCTCGAGAAG
>DAISKN010000377.1:0-6916 GCA_036820975.1 Acidobacteriota bacterium
GGCGCACGAGCTGGTGAAGGAGCTCTGCGACGCCGCCCGGGAACAGGGGAAGTCCCTTCGCGAGGTCGCGGCCGAAGCGCCCGCGGTGCGCCGGCACCTGAGCACGAAACAAATCGATTCAAGCCTCGCGCCGGAGAGCTATCTCGGTGAGACCCAGAAGATCGTGAGCCGGGTGCTTTCTTCCTATCGAAAGCGCCGGAAGTCGCGGAAGATCTCATGACGCTCCGACGCCCGTCCTATTTCTTCTTTCTTCTCGCCGCCGGCTGCGCTCAGCCCCCGACGCACGAGCTCGAGATCACGGCGTCGCGGGTCGAAGCCGCGAGGCAGCAGGACGCGGCCGTCTTCGCGCCGGAGCTCTTCACCGAGGCGGAATCCTCGCTCGCGGAGGCGCAACGGCTGGCGAGCATCGAGCGCGACTACCTCGCGGCGATCCAGGCCGCGGCGCACTCCACGCTGCGCGCGAACGAAGCGTTCTTCCGGGCGAGCTCGGAACGGATCGTGGTCGTGCGAAGGCTCGACCAGCTCCTCTTCGAGCTCGAGGGCCTGCTCGAAATGGCGGCCGACCGCGGAGCGGAGGAGGAAGCGCCCGCCGAGCTCTCGGCCCTTCGCTACCGCTACGAGGAAGTCCGCGCGATGGCGGAGGAGCGCGATCTCCTCGACGCCCTTGCGGACGGGATGGCGCTGAAGCCGGAGCTCCTCGCGTTCGAGGAGAAGTTTCGAGGGGAGTAGGGCCTCCACTTCAGCACCATCCAAAGAATGTTTCAGCCCCTTTCTTAGACCGAAGAACTTCCCGAAAGTCGACTAAACGATGCCTCCAAACATGCGAGCAACCTCAAGTAAACGTCGCTTCAGGCTTCCTTTCCTGAGGCCAACGTCCGCGCGAATACTCTACTGACCTTCGCGAGTTGATGAGATGCAGTTTCTGAGCGATTTTCGCGAAGGAAAACCGTCCCGAGGTTGCCGCAGTCACGAAACAGCTGGCGGCGCGCGCGACGCACCCGGGAGGGGCAGTCGGGGCGAGGAAACCGCCAGCGATACGACGCCTACTTGATTTCCTCGTGGATCCTCCCTTCGCCTTGGACTATTACTCATTCAACTGAGCGGCGCCAGGGCGGTGGAACGACACCGGAGGAGGCTCTCTTCGACTTATCTCCATCTTTGCTGGTGCCACGAATACCGTCCCAAGGTCGTGGTCAGAAGTCGACAGCGGTAGCAGCTTGAAGTCGAAGACAATCTCAACCTTCTGCCGAGAATTAGACGGCCCGAAGAGCCATCTCCGTGCGAACGTTAAGAAGTACTCGTTCATAGTACTGTTCCACGTCCAGAACGTCTCCACTATGGACGCGTCTTCGATTTCACCCGATGGGAGTACTGTGGCCGCGATACGTACTGTGCCCTGAGCTTGGGCGAAGTATAAGCGGTCATCATACGGAGGCGCGACGGCTTTCTTAACCGCGAGACCGACGTTGGGCTCCGAGATGGGATGGGAGTTCGCGGCAGACGACAACAGAAAAATCAGTAGCCCTGAAGACCTCGTTAATCCAGCCAACCTCGGCATAGCACCGGACCTCCAAATCATTTCCGGATCATTTAGTGCACCTGTGTTCGCATCATAGCGAACGAGTTGGAAACATCAGGATGCAGCTGCGAAGGAGGAGCTCCGGAAATTCTCTACAGCTCCGCTTTGATCTGATTTGTTTCTCCACGATTCTTACATCCTTTTCTGCAAGGTTTCAGTCCCTAGAGTCATTGGATGCGGCATTCGACACGGGAACGGCCGAGTCAGCGGTACATGTCATGCATATACGTCAGTGTTGATTGAAACCCGTACACTTGTAGAACGACTGAACCTAGGTTCAGGTAGAAAATATTACCATTCTGCATGACGGGCGTGTTGTTGAGAATGAGCACGCCCGAATGTCCGATACTGCGAAAAATGACTTCGGCCTGTGCCGCCTGTAGTTCGCCAGCGAACCTCGTGAGGTCAACGCTGGTCCCCGTAGGATCCTCTCCTGCTGCGACCATTTCCAGAAAAGCTTGCCAACTGGCCGCGTGCATGCCCTCATGAACGAGAGTTGCGCAGGCCTCTGCCGCGTGTCGCGCTGATTCTTGCGTAACCCAGGTGTTCCCGACGTGGTCGACCGTCGTCTGTGTGCGGTATCCGTCATCGTGGTCTGGAAACCCCTATTCACGTACCGCACGAGCCCGGTCTCGTTCCTCGCTTCTCCGGTGATGTCCCCCTCCGGGTTCGTCACGTAAGTTTCCCGGAGCCCGTAACTCCGGAGAATCGTGTTCGAATCCGGCAGAGTCGTCTTCGTGAGCCGGTCGAGGGCGTCGTAGTCGTAGCTTGTCATCTGGGCTGTTTCTCCGACGTAACGGGTCGCCGTCGAGGCGAGAACCCCTCCGCGCTGGTTGAACGTGGCCTCTCCAGAGAGAATCTCATGGCCCATCGTCGGGCCGCGGCTCTCTCGCTTGTAGCTCCGGCCGAGACCGTCGAGGTACGTCCGGGTCCACGAGACCCCGCTTCCATTCGGACTGGGGCCTAGAGTCTCGACATACTGGTTTCCCGGAGTTCCGATGTTTTGGTAGAAGCTCTCGGCGAAACTTCCGAGAGGTCCGTCGGTCCTCTCGTGGCGGCAGAGCTCGTCAGACGTTGAAGCGGTCGTCTGGCTGTTCGGGTTTGTCGCCGTTAGGACCACTTCGCACACGGGATCGAAGCTCCCGGAGCTCACATGCCCGACGGCGTTCGTCGACGAGGTGGGGAAGAGATGGTAGGTTGTGTCGTATGCGAGGGTCGTCTCTCCACCTTTGATGTCCGTGGTCTTCGTGACGTTTCCGTAGGGGTCGTACTCAATGCAGGGAAGCCAAGTTGCACATCGGAACGAACTGATTGTCGGTGTTCCGCCAGACGCTCGTCTTCGTCAGAAGCCCTTCGACCGGGGAGAGCGTGTGCTGGGTGGCATCGTCGTAGAAGGGCAGACTCTCGGAAAGCTTCGACCCAGCGGTCCCGATCCCGACGTAGGACGCCTGCCTCGCGGTTTTACCCGTCACGTACGTCGAATCGTTCGGATAGTACTCGGCCATCGAAGTCGTCTCGTCTCCGGAGACGTCGTAATTTCCCCAGCTCCGGGTTTCGACGGTGTTTCCCCAGTTGTCGTAGTCGTACTCCTGGTAACGTCTTTCCCCGCCGCCGCAGGGCCAACTCGCACAGCCAGCCACCGTGCCGTCGAAGACGAAGCTCCATTTCTCGGTTACCTGCGCCCGGTAGGGCTCCGTCGTGCCGTTCCCGCTGACATCAATCGTGTTTTCGGTCGCGTGGAAGATCTTTCCCGCTCCATCCCTCCTTTCGCTCTTCGTGAGTGCTCCCGCGGAGGCGATCGTCTGGCTGAACCAGGATTCTGCGTAGGGCGCGACGGTCTCGGTCGCTAGCTTCGGAAACGTGACTTTCGAGTAGCCAAATCCGAGGTCGCGTCCTTTCGCCGCATCGAAAAGACCGTCGGCGTAGGTATAGCTCGTCGTCGACTGCCACCCGCGGCCGTCTTCGACGGTCACAGAGGTCACTGTTTCTCGAATCGGAGGGCCGTTGGTGTTGTCCCAGTCGGAGGACGGGGTGTAGGTGATACTGGTCGAGCCTCCAAGGGAACCGGTAAGCTCTTCCAGCAAGTCGGTCCTTCCCCGAAGGGCTCCGGACACCGCAACCTTGCTCGTCGTTCCCGAGTGACAGAGAAGGTCCGTCTTCCCGTCCCCGTTGAAATCCCCCGCCCCGAACGTCAGGTTCTCACCGCACCAGTACTGGAGTGATGGAAAGGTCGTTCCGTAGAAGCCGTTTCCCTTCGAGAGAAGAACGTCAACGAAGCCGCTCGACGCCCCGCGGCAGATGGCGTCGCCGGTTCCGTCGCCGTTCACGTCGGGCCCGAAGGTGAAAAACGCGTTCGCCGTCCAGCACCAGTTCGCCCACTTGGTCTCCGTGAAGCTCGAGCCCGTCGAGATCCCCACCCAGAGGGCGTCCGACCACTGCTGGCCCCGGTGGCACCAGACGTCGGTTTTCCCATCCCCGTTCGCGTCCGCCGTGCCCCACTGCACACCCGCCGTGCTCAACTCGCACCAGTTGCTCGTCGTCGACCACGACGACGGCGGAGAGAACGTCCCGTCGCCGTCGTTCAGCGCCACGTAGGTGTTCCTCGGGATCACCTTGCTCTGGCAGGCGAAATCCAGAAATCCGTCTCCGTTGAAGTCCCCGAGATCCATCGCCGCATACGTCAGATGGCACCAGTCGTTCACCGCCAACTGCGGCGTTCCGAAGGAGCCGTTCGCCTGCGCGAACGCGATCTGGGTGTCGAACGCGTTCCCGGGAGAATCCCAGTGGCAGTACAGGTCGCTCAGCCCGTCCCCGTTGAAATCACCGCTTCCGAGCTGGGTTCCCGCGACACCGGTGTTGCAGGCTGTCGTGGACCAGACACCGCCGCCTGTGAACGAAGCCGCTTGGGCGTCCCCGCGATATGTGAACGTTGTCGCGGGAAGAGACGTTCCTCCCGTGACCGTTCCAGACCCGTCGAGGACCGCGTCCGTTCCGTACATCCGGAAGCTCGCAATAAGGGACCGGCTCGTCGTCGGGCTGGTGTCGTAGAGAAGCTTGTAGGCGCGCACCAGGCTCGACGAGACTTCCACCTCGACTGTCTTCAAGCGCTGGCTCTGGACGATGTTCCCGGGAGAGGTAATCGTGTCCGGACGGGTTTCGCGGTGGAAGGTGATCGTCGCTCCGTTGTACTCGATGCTCACCGGGTAGCAGTGGTCCGTCGCCGAAGCGCAGCTCCAGGCGTAGGACACCGTGTTTCCGAGAACGTCCTCGACCGAGCTCAATCCATACCGGAACTTCTTGGTTCCGGTGTAGCCCATGACCGTATAGGTCGACTGGGTGCCGTTTCTCCCCGTCAAGGTCCAGGTGTCGTCGCCGTTGTCGATGATCCGCGCGTACGTCTCGCTCTCGGTGAAGTGGGTCCCTCCCGCATCGCAGCCAGGGCTTCCGCTCGTTCCGCAGGTAACGAGCTTCTGTCCGCGCCACCAGTAGGTGTCGGTGGAATCGAATCGGGGCCAACCGCCGTCCTTGTTTCGTCGTTCGATAAGGTCGATCCCCGAAATGTCCCAGCCGACCCCGGCGAAACCGTTTCGTCCCGAGGAGCTGTAGGAAAGAGAAAGAGACGGCTCGAGACCTCGGAACGAAGGAACGAGGATGGGCAGTCCGGTCGTGAACCCTCCCGTGTGACCGCTGACCTCGTAGAACGGAGGGGCCGCGGTATTCACCCAGCTGACCCCGCCGGAGCTCGAGGCGGCCTGTGCTCCACCTCCTTCCGGGTCGGTCGGCTCTTTGGGGTCCTTCGGTTCCTGCTCTTCGACCTTCGGTTCCTGCGCGAATGAGGACGACCCCGATGCGACCGATACGATGGCGAGCGTCAGGACCGCTTTAGGAAGGAAGGAAGGATTCATGAAATCTCTCTCCCGGTTTCGACACTCCCGGGTTATTGAAAACACGAGATTGTCAACGCGTCGGCCGTGGCTGGACGGAAGGTCAAGAGAAAATCAGATGAATGACTTTCATCGAACTTCCATCGGCGAAAATACGGATGAGCCGTGAACGCTCAACATCGCTCGCGGTTTCCGGTGCGCGTACCGTGCTCCACTCTTCGCTGAACGTCAGGAACGTTCGTGGGACCGGTCACCGTCGGATGAGGATCTCGCGAGTTCGCGATTCGCGCGGCCATCGGAAGCGCATATGCCGGCACAACGCCGCTTCGGCAAGGGGCCGTTTCGTGCACGCCTTGCTTATTATGCAGTTATGCATTATTCTTTCTTGCATAATAAATGCGCTTTCTGAACCGAAGCGATGAGCTTTCCCGCCTCGATGCTCTGATGCGAGTCCCCCAGGGGGGGCTCGCGGTGATCCACGGCCGGCGCAGGCTGGGAAAGACCCGCCTCCTCGTCGAGTGGGCTCGCAAGCACGCCGGCCTCTATACCGTCGCCGACCTCTCGGCCGCCGAGATCCAGAGACGCTACTTCGCGGAAGCCGCGGCCGCCTTTCTCCCGGGATTCGCCGACGTCACCTATCCCGACTGGCTTCGGCTGCTCCTTCGATTCGCGGCCGAAGCCCGGCGGAAGGGCTGGCGGGGACCCGTGGTTCTCGACGAGTTCCCTTACCTGGCCCTGTCGTCTCCCGAGCTTCCCAGCGTTCTCCAGAGGTTCGTCGACCACGAAGCCCGCGAGGCGCGCCTGGTGCTCGCGGTGGCCGGATCCAGCCAGAGGATGATGCAGGGCATCGTTCTCTCGAGCGAGGCCCCGCTTTTCGGGAGGGCGCGGGAGACAATGGAGATCCGACCTCTGGCGCCGCGCCATTTGAAAGACGCCCTCGCACTGCGGAGCGAAGCGGAGATCGTCGAAGCCTACGCCGCCTGGGGAGGTGTCCCCCGCTACTGGGAGCTGGCGGCGGAGGTTCGTGGAGACCCGCGTTCCCGCATCGAGAAGCTGGTCCTGGATCCGCTCGGTCCCCTCCACGGCGAGCCAGACCGGCTCCTCATCGAGGAAGTTCCCTCCGCGGTCGAGGCTCGCCCCATCCTCGATGCCGTGGGAGCGGGTGTCCACCGTGTCTCGGAGATCGCGGGCCGAATGGGCCGGCCGGCAACGTCGATCTCGCGACCTCTCGAAAGGCTCCTCGAGATGGGTCTTCTGCGCCGCGAGGTTCCGTTCGGGGAGCCGGAGCGGGGGACGAAACGAAGTCTCTACCGAATCGACGACCCCTTCTTCCGGCTTTGGTTCCGCGTCGTCGCGCCATACCGCGGAGCGCTCACCAGCGGATCTCGCGAGACGCGTCTCGAGCTTCTGAATCGTCACTGGCCGTCGCTAGTGGCCTCCACCTGGGAGGATC
>DAISKN010000378.1:0-6900 GCA_036820975.1 Acidobacteriota bacterium
TCGAAGAGTCTCGCGAGATCGACGTCCGCACCGAAGGCGTCGGGACCCTCGAGCTCCACGATCTCTTTCTCGAGACCGCGAGGCGTGAGCTGCTCGCGGTAGAGGCGCCGGCCGAGGACCAGGCCCCTTTCCTTGGCGCTCTCGACCTCCCGCTCGAAGTCGTCCCGCAGAACCATCTCCCGCGTCGAGGGCTCGAGCTCCAGGAGCTCCGAGATGCCGGGATAGTCGAGCCTTCTTCCCCCGAGACCCAGGGGCCGGCCGGGCCAGAACCAGATCCCGGTCTCGACGCAAACGGGCCTGGCGACGCCGGGGTCGAGAAGCGAAGCCCCGTGACCGAACGCGCCCGGGGCGCCCTCGAGAAGCGAGAGCACCGTCGCCGCGACGTCGTAGTGCCGCACCTGGGCGCTCGATCGCGTGCGGGCCGGGACCCCGGGACCCACGAGGAAGACGGGAACCGCCTGCGAGCGCAGATACCGGATGGTGTCGCCATGCCCCGCGATACCCTTCTCCTCGTAGAGCTCCTCGCCGTGGTCTCCGGTCACGACGACCAGAGTCTTGCCCGAGAGCCCGCTTCTTTCGAGGTCGCGGAAGATCCGTTCCATGGCGAGATCGATCGAGGTGAGCGCGGCATCGTAGCGGAGCCGGATCTGCTCGACGTCCTCCGCCGTCGGCGCCTCCTCGGGCTGGACGGGAGGAACGTGATAGAGGTACCGCCCCCGATATTCCTCCGAGCCGCGAAGGTATTCCGGATAGGGCGCTACGTAGGGAAAGTGCGCGGTGCTGAAGAACGCCACCCCCGCGAACGGCCGCGAGCCCGAGCGCCGGATCTCGCGGAGAGCGGAGTCGGCGACCCACTCGGGATCGGCGATCGAGGGGACGTTCCGCCAGTAGGGAAAGAGGCCGCGGACGATCCGAAGCCGGAGGAAGGCGAGGCTCCAGGTGTGCCCGGTGAGGGCCGTCGATTGCGCGAGGGTGTCGACGTTCAGATGAGGGGTGTCGAGGCTCTCGAAGCCGCCCTCGAATCCGGGAAAGATGTCGCCCGCGAAATCGGATACGGCGAAGGTGTAGTAGCCCTGGTCCCGGAGCCGGGTGAAGATAGTCTCGCCCACGTCGATCCGGCTCGCCAGCGTGGGGAACATGTGTCGCACTCCGTTCGCGCGCGGCTCGGTTCCCGTCAGCAGCGATACCCAGGAGGGGTACGTCCTTGCGATGGGAGCCACGGCGTACCGGTAGAGCGCGCCTTCGGGAAGCCGGGCGGCGGTCTTCGGCATCACCTCCGAGTCCTCGATACGATCCGAACGAAGGGAATCGGAAGCGAGGATGAGAACGTTCCAGGGAGCCTCGGTCTCGATGGCGCTCGAGGGGTGGTCGCGGAAGGCGAGAAGCGCGACGACCAGCACGGAGGCGACGGCGGCCGATCGGCGAATCGCCACGCGATGGCCGTGATGGGAAAAACGCCGCCCGAACGCGAGAGCCGAAGGGGCCACCAGCGCGATGGAAACGATCGCGAGCGCGAAGTCGAACCAGCGCGGTCCGAGGACGTGGGTGGCGAAGCGCTGCAGCCAGGCGAGGACTCCGCCTCCGAGCCAGAACCGGTCGGAGAAGAGCTGCGGATACCGCCCGACCATGCCGAAGAGCGCAAGGCCGAAGAGGGCGAGCGTGATCCCGGAAGCGCCGAGAAAACCCCGAAGCCGCCCGCGCAAGGCGGCGCTGAGTAAGACACCGAGAACGAGGCCCGAGGCGAGGTGCAGCAGGAACAGCTTCAGCTCGAGGGAGGTGAGGGCGGGCTGGGCCACGGCGAGCACCCGGTTGCGGGCCTCGGCATCGGTGACGCCGGCGAATGCGAATCCCGAAAGCCTCGTCAGGTCCAGGGCCCAGAGACTTACGGAGACGAAGATCGAGCCGGCGAGAACGCGGAAGCTCACGAGCTCGGGCCTCCCTGGGTCTCTATCCAGATTTCGTAGAGGGCGACGCGGAAGGAGTTGCCTTCTCCCTGAATCTCGACGCGGATGCGGTCGAGCCTGGGGGTGCGGCTCGAAAGGCGGTACTCCCGGCTTCGCTCGCAGACGATCTCCTCCCGTCCTCCGCCGCTCGCGATGGGGTGCCAGGCGCCGCTCTCGTCCCGACCGAGGACGCGCGCCCGGACGAGAGATCCGTCGAGGGGACCGACGACCAGGTGCACCTTCTCGACGCGCAGGGGCTCGGCCAGCCCGAGCTCGAGGGCGACCGGCCGTCCGTCGGGTCGCGCCCTCCATCCCCCCGCGAGATCGGGATCGAAAATGCCGTCGACGGCATCTTCGGGCGCCGTTCCCTCGAGGCTTTCCCCGGCATGGGCCTTCACCACGAGCGGCGCCGCGGAAGCTCGAGACAGGAAATCCGGGAAAGGCTCGCAGGAGCTCTCGGTCAGCGAGCTTCGGACCATCGACCCGAGTGTTTCGAGCTCGAGGCCGAGCTCGGACACCGGGTCGCGCGTGAAGCTCGAGCCGAAGGCGTCGTCGCCGGTGAGCTCATCGTAGAGCCACTGGCTCGCGGCGTCCGATATCTCCGGAATCTCGCGCCAGGCCCGCGCGATCCGCGGGACCGCCCGGGGGTCGCTCCACCCGCGCGAGAACGCGGCGAGCCCGAGAGTCGCCTCGGCGCTGGTGGGAGCGCCGCGGAAGTCGAAGGGCTCGGGGCTCCGGAACCTGCGGAACGTCGCGCGGTTCTGAAAGTACGAAAAGTTCGAGAGGAGGTCTTTCGGCGTCTCGTACTCGAGAGTCGGCCAGGTGTCGGTCGAGACCACGCTGCGGCGCGTCCGGAGGAGCACCGCCATCGAGTCGAGGAAGCGGTCCATGTCGGTGTCGGTGACCACCAGATCGCTCAGGAGCTCGAGAGGGGTGCCGGAAGGGAGCTCCCGCAGGTAAGGCGCCATGCTTTCCCGGCTTCGATCGGATCGGATCGAGTCGAGATCGAGCCGAAGGGGCGATTCGCTCGCGATCACGAAAGCCTGGTGGCGATGGGTCCAGAGGCTCACGTAGGGGAACACCGATCGGACGGTGTTGACCACGAGGAACAGGTTCCGGGCCGAGAGGTGATGGATGGGAAACCACTGGAGAAGGACCCCGTGCCGGCGCAGCCTGGCCTGGGCGAGCTCGTAGAACTCGCGGCTGTAGATCGATCCCACCCCGGCGAACCAGATGCTCGACACCTCGACGGTGATGACGTCGTAGCGGTCGGGGCTTTCGAGAAGCAGGCTCCTCCCGTCCTCCTCCACCAGCTTCAAGTTCGGGGCCTCGAGGATGCCGCCGTTCACGTCGCCGAAATACTCTCCCGCCGCCTCGACGATCGGCCGGCTCAGCTCGGCGCATACGATCTCCTCGAACCCGTGGGCGGCGAGAGCGGCGAGGGTGACGCCGGTCCCGAGCCCGACGACCAGCGCCCTCTCGCGTCCCGCGGTGAAGAGCGTCGGCAGGTTCGCCGCGCGGTGCTGGATCGGGATCTCCTCGGCGTTGTCTCCCTGGAACTTCCCGTTGGTGAGGAGCGTTCGGACCCCTCTCGACTCGACGACGCTGGTGAGCCCGCCCGTCGGGTCCTCGCGGCGGTAGAGGATCTTTCCCGTGGCGCTCGCGGAGTCGCCGAGGTAGACCGCGGCCGCCATGTTCAACGCGTTGAAGTTCCATTCGACGGGAAGGGCCGGCCCCCAGAGAAGCGAAGAGACCGCGACCGCGGCGAGACCGCGCCGGAACGGGATGTCGGAGAGCGCGGCGAGCGCGAGCCCGCCCACGGCGAGAAGGAGGGCGCCGAGAACCTGCAGGGAGAGCTGGCTCCCGAGCGCGGGCAGGAAGAGATAGGGACCGGAGAGCGCGCCGGTGACCGCGCCCAGGGTGTTCACGGCGTAGACCTGGCCCACGCGCGTCCCGAAGCCGCTCCCGCGCGAGGCGGCGCAGGAGAGAGTCAGAGGGAAGGTGATCCCGAACGCCGCCGTGGGGAGCAGCATCAAGGTCAAGGCCACGGCGAAGCGGACGGCCTCCATCAAGGCGAAGCTGGGCTCCCGATCGGAGAGGAGCAGGAACACTCTCGGGATCTCGTCCCAGACGGGAAGGGTCGCGAGAATCGAGAGGCCCGCGAGAGCGAGCGAGAGGCCGATCCAGTTTCGCGCGCGCCTCGGGGGAGTCGCGAGCTTTCTAGCGAAGAGCGTCCCGATGGCGAGTCCCAGGAGGAGGGACCCCAGCATGAGCCCGAAGGCATAGACGGAGTTTCCGAGGAGAATCGCGAGGAGGTGGGTCCAGATGATCTCCAGGGCGAAGGAAAGATAGCCGCTCGCGAACGCCGCCATGAGGAAGACGGCGAGGACGGAGCCGCCCGGCGCCCCTCTCGCCCGGGTCAAGAAGACCGCGGCGAGCGCGAACGCCAGCGTGGCCGCGAGAGAAAGCGACCTCCTGTAGAAGAAGCCTACCACCCCGCCGGCGAGATCCAGTCCGCCGAGAGACCAGTCGAGAGCCCCGACGAGGAGCAGCCCCAGGACCACGATCCCGACCCATCGAAGGGGAATCCGCGGTTGGTTCGAGGCGACGCGGGTCTCGGCGTGCCTGCGAGGCTCCTCGCCGGCCGGACGCGCTTCGGCGACGCGCGCCGACATGCGGTAGGCCGCGAGCGCGATTCCGAAGTTGATCGCCGTCGCCAGGACCATGCTCCCTACGAGCCCGAGCCTGGGAACGAGAACGTAGGCGGTGGTGAGGGCGCCGAGCGCGGCGCCGAGGGTGTTCCAGCCGTAGAGTCGGGCGAGCCAGGCGCCCGAGTTCTCCCGCTCGAAGGCCACGGCTCGGGCGAAGGCCGGGGTGGTGATCCCCATGAAGAACGTCGGCAGGAGAAACGCGGAGACTCCGAGGACGAAGCGCACCAGGTTGCGCGCGAGGACCGAGCTCGCTCCGATCTCGGGCACCAGCAGGAGGTAGAGGTCCGAAAGCCACGGGTACAACAGGGGAAAGCTCAGGCAGTAGAGACCGATGGCGCCTTCCGCGATCGCGTAGACGCGGAGCGGATGCTGGGTTCGATCGGAGAGACGCCCTCCCACGGCGGCCCCGAAGGACATGCCGAGCATGAACGCGGTGAGGAGCGCGCTGACCGCGAAGGCGGTGGCGCCCACGATGAGCTGAGCGTAGCGGCTCAGGATGACTTGGTAGGCGAGAGCGCTGAAGCCGGAGCCGACGAAGAACAGGGCGAGGAGAAGAGTACTCGGCTGACGAGAGGAAGTACGCACCTTTCCGGAGATGTCGAAGGAATAGAAAAACTATACCACGCATCCGGATTAGCGTCGAAGGCCCGCGCTGCGGCACCTGAAACGTTGAAGACGGTCTCCAGACCGCTCCGAGAAAGGGAAGAGGGGAACGGAACGAAAAGACGCAAAGAAGAAAACACAAAGGCGACACAGGCCGGGGGGATAAGGGGGAACGTTCGAAACTATGCGACTCGACGCATCATCTCCAAGTCTCCCCAATCCGCCCAATCCCCCTTTGGGGCGGATTTCCTTTGGGCCTTTGCGCCTTTGCGTTCCTTTCCCCTCGTCCCGTTTTCCGGTCCAGAGGTATCTCCGTGCGTTCTTCCTGGTGGGTCAGCGCTCCATCAGCCCGACGCGGCGGAAATAGTCGGCGAAGGCGATCATCCCGCCCTCCGCCTGCTCCCAGTCGTAGTTCTCGTTGGGAGCGTGATAGCCGTGCTCGGGGAGAGAGAGGCCGAGGAAGAACACAGGGGCTTTCAGCACTTTTTCCATCGAGACCACGGCGCCGATCGACCCGCCCTCGCGGACGAAAACCGGGTCCTTGCCGAAAGCGAACTTCATCGCCGCGCGGATGGCGTCGGGATGCGGGCCCTCGGTGTGCCCCTGATAGGCGGGAAGGCCGTGCTCCGCCTCCACCCTCACATCGGGGTTCTTCTCCTTCACGAAGTCCTTGACGAGCTTCGCGATCTTCTTCCCGTCCATATCGGGAACGAGCCGGCAGGACACGATCGCGGTGGCCCGGGGAGGAACCACCGTCTTGACGCCGGGCCCCTGATAGCCGCCGGCGATGCCGTGCACCTCGAAGGTCGGCATGCACCAGATCCGCTTCATGATCTCGATGGGATCGGTGACTCGCAGGGACTTGAACTGGTGGTCCTTCTTGAAGGCGGCGGTGGTGAAGCCCGAGTTCTTCAGATCCTCGAGCTCGCTCTTTGTGGGAGGCACGACGTCGTCGTAGAAGCCCGGAATCTTCACTTCGCCCGTCCTGGCGTCGTAGCAATCGGCGACGAGCTGGCAGATCTCCCCGATGGGATTCCGCGCGGCGCCTCCCGAGGTCCCCGAATGCTGATCCGTTTCTCCCGTCTCCAGGATGAAACGGAATCCCTGCAGTCCTCTCAAGCCCGCGGGACAGGCGGGGCGACTCCTCGAGACCCAGACCGTGTCCGAGACCACGATCGAGTCTGTCTTCACCCGGTCTTTGTTCTGCCGGATGGTCGATTCGAAATGAGGACTCCCGATCTCCTCTTCCGCTTCCCAGAGGAAGTGGATGTTGACCTTCGCGCCGTGAGCGAGCGCGTACTTCGCGCCCCAGAGCGCGGTGAGCGCCGGGCCCTTGTCGTCGGTGGTGCCCCGGCCCCAATAGCGATCTTCCTTGACGGTGAAGCGGAAGGGCTCCGTCGTCCATCCATCGGCTTTCTCCGCCGGCTGGACGTCGAGGTGGTTGTAGACGGTCACCGTCGGGTAGTCCGCGCTCTGATCGAAGCGGCCATGGAGCATGGGATGGCCTCCGGTGTCGAGGACGCGGACATCGCCGCCGATCCTCCGGATGAGGTCGGCTGCGTGCGACACCACCCCCGCCACGTCCGTCTGCCGCTGCGGCTCGGCGGAGATGCTCGGGATCTCGTCCAGATCCTTGAGCGACT